>CAZBDB010000197.1:0-3152 GCA_964490655.1 uncultured Candidatus Bathyarchaeia archaeon
AGAGAACTAAATTCGGATATGTGATGACCTACGAACTGCCTTGGGGGATTCTCGGAAAGTTTCTCGGCAGATTGGGTAATGGTATGCTCGAAAAGGAGGCCGAGAAATCGCTAGAGGACTTGAAAAGCGTTCTGGAGAAATAGCATTAAGCGCCAAAGTAACAATCAACCATCCTTTTCTTGAAACCACTCAGATGCCGATTCTATGGTGAGGATAAGAATTAGGGGATAAGGAAAAGGGAGGTACTAATGGTAGTACCTGCTTATTGCGAGAACTCGTTCACGAGCACATTCCCAGCTTGGTCGACTGTGCCTTTCCAGCAGAAACCGTTGCTCCCTGTGAATTCGACCTCGACAGTGTACACGGGCTCAAGTACCACGGAACTGGATACCTTGACCGTCCATTCGCCCTTGGTGTACTGAACTGTTGTTGTGCCAACCCATCCTTCAGGCGTCAGATCCTCCTCATGCCATGGAGTCCTCATCTTTGAGGGGTTTCCTAATCCGCTTAGTTCTGGATAGTTGGTGAGAATGTACTGCAGGGCTGTCTCTCTCCCGAACACGGGGCCTTCAGGGATGTCTGTGGCTTCGGGGTTCTGGGTGGCGAGGATTATGACGGCGGGTATGAGCAGGGCTGCCATCAGGCCGACGACCATGCTTATCTTCAACTTCATGCTTTTCACCTCTCCCCCATAGCACACATACCTTTACTATAAAACCACGCTTTCGAACAGCCGTTCGAGATATTAGAACAAACCCATGGCTGGAGTAATCTGAGGACAAGAGTGGGATAAAGAAAGGGGAATGGGGAAGGTTAGTTGTCTAGGTATCCCAATCCCTTAAGTGTCGTTCGTGGGTTTCTTTAACTGCATTGTAAACGTATTGAAACCCTTTATAGGCATATCTTGAACCCCAGTCTTTCTCCTGTACTCCATAATTATGGGTTCCAATTTTTCCCAGACAGACATGATTGTGAGGGGCATCAAGTCGTTAACCAACCGAACACATATCTTACTAGATACTGCAACAATCTGCTTGATACTGCCCCCGCGGCATAGATCAATATCGAATCAATTAGCTTGTAAGCCATCTACATCACTCACTCCGCTGGTCCTTCTCAGCCCTCCAATTAGATTCCTGCCCTATGCATAAAGCCCCAAATCAATACGGCAGAAGTAAGAACGCCCATGATTAATACAAAAGACAACCAGAGACGCTCCATCACTCTCATAGCCCATTCAGGCCTCTTCCCTTCGGCATGCCATTCAGGTAGTATGGGTTTAGGAAGTTTTCCCCTTTTCAGTTCTCCTGTTACTTCCATCACTTGTTCCATCCGTTGACGCATATATTCATCATAAAGATACGAACGTGGTAATTCTTCTATAAATTGTTTAATTTTAAACTTAATCCATTTAAATGGTTTCTTCAGCTTTTCTGATTGAAGAATATACGCTCCCATTAAAAATAGAAGTATAAATAAGAGAATGGTTGTCACCATTTCCAATATCTACGTCATCTCTCCTTCTTTCATCATTCGCTAACCTATGACTATGAAGATTATTGCCCCCACCAATAGAATGGCTGGTCCGCTGAGGCTGCCAAGTCTCCAATAACTTGGGAGATGTATGGCCATGTATATCCTCCATATATCCAACCCAATGAGGATTAAGCCTATCCAGTAGACTAGCATCTTCATCTCAGCTCACTCCCTCCTTCGTTCCCTCTCAGCCATTTCTTGCTTTGTCTTCTCCATTAAATCCTCATGTACCCCAATATACGCTACAGCTGCCCCGACCAGGATCCAGACAACTCCTATCGACCCCTGCCGATTGAGTACATCGTATCCGTACATCATTATGCGACCACCTATCAGTCCAAATACGAGGAACTTTATCAAACTACTCCGCTGGTCCTTCCGCGTGTATAGTTTGATGAGGATCCCGATTACTAAGAGGATAACACCCCACGTCATTATGCTCTCCATTGTTCCAACACCCAGCATAATCTTGTCGAGCAGTATCACATCACTCCCCCCGTCTAGTACCAACGTCTACATACAGCAAAGAGGATGGGCTCTTCGTTCTTTAATAACTTAAAATCGGCATTGGCATAAACTGACTCAACGGTCTCCCACAGCTCATACCCACCGAAACCCCCGTTCCTATACCTCAACGCTCCAGAGCTTGTCTTTTCAATGGGACCTATTAGGCTCAACGTGTACCACCCCTTCGATGGAAGCACAGCCTGATAAGCTCTCCACTCGCTTGCGTTCGCAGACCAAATGACCGGAGACCGCCAGTAAGTTATGTTCGTTTGCGCGCTCTGATATATGAGAACGCCGGACTCGTTCAGGAAGGCGTTGCCTCTCTGGATCGTCAGGGGCAGATAAACCCCATTCGGAGCCTTCAAGGAGAGATACATCTTGAGGGTCAGGTTATCCAGCGGAGAATAGATGGCTACGGCAGAGTTTTCATACCACACGTAATCATTGTTTTTGTCGTATCCATATTCTAGGTTGTAACCTGAGACGATGATGAAACCAGAGGAGTATCGTGTAACGGGCTTTTTAATAGTGATATTCAACAGATCAGGAATTCCAGCCAGTCGGTCGTATTTCTCTGTCAAAGCCTTAAGTTCTTCTCTCAGTCTTCTAAGTTCGTAACTCTGCTCTTTGAATTGATATGAAAGGTCGATGTACAAGCCCGATACGGTCAATATTCCAATTGAAAGGACGACCAAAAAAATCTTCGACCAACTACTTCCTCTCATCTCACTCCCTCCGCTGATCCTTTTCATCTGCGTAACGTTTTCTGATAGTCCAGATACAGAGGTACATGAATGTCAGCAATGTCATAAGGTCAAACACAAGCCTGGGCTGGGGTATCCTTAAAACACCGTATCCTTGAAAAACGCCGATGACCAAGCCTAGGATGAGCAATGCTACCGCCAACTTGGCCTTGTTCATGGCCCCGCTAAATCACTCCCTCCGCTGGTCCTTCTCTCGTATCTTTACCATTTTTACCAATTAAAGATTATGAACTAGAACGCACATCACCGCTTAAGGGTCACGCGAGCGCGCATTTTATATTATCAGTTCGAGTAGCGCCTTCAAATCATGAATAGTATGGTCAGGGTTTTCCCATTCACTCCTCT
>CAZBDB010000198.1:0-3139 GCA_964490655.1 uncultured Candidatus Bathyarchaeia archaeon
TCGCCCAGACTTCCCCGAGCTCAAGGACAACTTCCCCTTTCTCTGGCAGCAGGCTGAAAACGTCATAGGAGGCGCAGCTACCTACATCTTCTGCGTATTAGCAGCGGATGACCTATTGGAAAGCAAGTGACGTCATGGATATTACAGGAAAATTCGGCGGAGCAGGTTGATCCCGCATGAGAGACAATTTACACGACAATTGAAATCGCATTGATTTATTCTAGATTCTAGCAAAGTGTTCTTGCTGGAGGCTGAGGCATGTTGTGGAATCTGGCCATGTGCTGGCTTTACGCCATTACGAAGTATCGATACACTCCGAATCTCGAGGAGATTCTGTCAGCAATAGATGATGCGAAAAGGCTCGGATTTAGATACATGGAACTTGAAGGCGTGGGAGATCAGCTTCAGACGGTATCTGACAATCGGTCCTTAATCAAGAAAAAATGTGAAAGGGAAGGAATCGAGATCATTGACTTTGTCCCAGTCTTGCCAGATCTGATGTCAACCGATGAGAAGAGAAGACGCAAAGCATTAGATGATTTTAGAATAGGATGTGAAGTTGCCTCTTACTTCGAGAGTGCACTGACTCAGGTCGATACGTTTCACTTGCCAATACATACTGAGCTACCTTATGACATCGCTGAGGATTTCAGGTTCACCTACGAGGCCCCATCGATAAGCGTTGATCCAGACTTCGACTTCTGGACCTACTTCGACAGCGTGCTCGTCTCATCGATAAGTGAATGCAATGATATTGCCAAGAACCACAGCTTGAAGCTCTGCGTCGAGCCGAGAACATGGGAGAACATATCCAATGCATGGGCCCTAGAGCTCTTGATGAGGAGGGTGAAAAGCGACAACCTCGGCGCCGTCTTAGACGTTGCTCACTTATCCGCCCAGAAGATGAGCATAGTCCAATGCATCGAGATGCTTGGAAAGAGCATCTTCTACGTACATGCGAGCGACAACAACTATTTGACTGAGGATCACCTCGAAGTTGGGAAAGGGATGGTCAACTGGCAAAGCATGTTGAGAGCCCTGAAGAAACATGCCTATTCGGGTTACATAGGGATCGATATAGGAGGAAAGCCTGAATTCAAGCCGAATCTGGACAGCATGTACGTCAATTCCAAGAGATATCTGGAAACGTTGATGCAGGATCTTGACACCGATCGGAAATCAGAGTAGCTCTAGGCAGTAGACATGCAGCTCATGAGCAGATTGATCAATAGGTACGTTTCACTCTTACGTTTTGGCACATAAAGGGTAGGAATCACCGTCTCAGTCGGATTTTGATTCCGTATTTCGAAACGTATCTTTGAATCACGATCACAGCGAGAGCGGTTGCGATGATTGTAAGGCATATGTATATCCAGAACCATGGAATCGCAGAAACGACGGAAAGGACGAAGGCTCTGAGGCTGCTTTCAGTTTCGATGCTCGCCGCTTGAACTTCAATCAGGTACCCCCCAGGTGTCAGCCGAGTGTCCGGGGAGATGCTAACAAAGTATCTCACGCTTTCCAAGGGTTCCAGAGCTAGGACATCTATTGGTGTTGTGAATATGTTTGAGATTCCGGTTGAGTTTACCTTCAGTCTTATCCGTGTGAGTGGCGATTGACCTATGTTTCTGACAGTGACTATGACATCAATTCTTTCTCCAGAGGCGACTTGGGGATTAATCGGTTGAATGTCCGTTATTTCCAGGAGATACTGGGCAACTATCTCCGTGACTATTGGGATCACCTTCTTAATTTCGCCATCTTCAGTCGAGGCTGTCACGTTCATGGTGTATATACCAGCCCCCACGATTCCAGGAGACTTAACATTCAGTGTTACCCACTCCCCACCTTTCGGCGGAAGCATTAGCTCTTCTTTCGAAAATGAAATATCCCAAACCATCAAGTCGGATGTCCTGTTCACTCCTAGGAAGACCTTCTCGTCTTGTTCACCTTCGTTTACGACCTTTATCGGATAGGACAATTCCTGACCTATTAGGGCAGTTCTTGACTGAAATGGATAGACCAGATCAATCCCACGTGGAACGCTTCGCACGGTGACCGCTAGAACCAAAGAGGTGATGGAGTAACTCCCCGCGGCGTAAATGCGGAAGGGATAGTCCGCAGACGAAGCGTCCTCAGGAATATCAACCAATAGAGTTACGAGAGAGGATTGGTACCTCTCTACGCCTATAGATCTGACCTCCTTAGTGCCCGAGTAGAAGCTGACTGTCCAGTTCTCGTTGGGCAAGGATGGGTTATTTATGTATAGCAGATATACATCGTCTTCGACATTGTTTGTGACGATGAGTTCGAACGTGACAGTAGAGTCTGTAGAGACCACTTGCCAAGGTTCAGCACACGTGATCTTGGCCTCTGTGGAATCAATCCCGCCAGTGCCCACCCTTACTGTGAGATCCAAAGTTGAACTTGTCTTTCCAGCCGCGGTAAGCGATAAACGGTTGTCTCCATCGGCTGTTCTGGGAACTAGAATCTCCAACTGGAGGTCTAAGCTCGCGCCAGCTAGCAGGTTTATCTTAGTGACCTCGCCGACCTGACCTAGTATCTTCGTTGACCAACCCTCGGGCTTTGTAACAAGGAATTCAACTTCCTCAGGCTCCTCTCCGACATTACTGACAGTGAATGGAAGCATCAATGTGTCTCCGGGGTTCGCAACTAGGCTTAGAACATAGTAGGACAGCCTTAAGGCTTTGAGTAAAACTATGTTGCCAAGCTTAATCGTTTCCTGGTAGTAAGTCACAGAGGCAGTCTTAGTGACTTTGGCGTATCCTGCTTTTGAGAAATGTAGGGTATAGCTACTTCCCACGTCTAGAGTGACATTGAAAGACCCGTCGGAAGATGTACTGCCAGTCTTGACATAAGCTTCACCAGAATATACGCTGATCTCAACATTTTTCATTCCGTGGCCATATTCATCTAAGATTCTTCCAGAGACTGTTCCAGTGAGTGCCCCCTGCACGAAGATTGGAGATGTTGCCACGTGTAGCGTCAGAACGATCAGGAAGCAAGCGACTGTGCTTATCCTGAGACCTGTCCTACCGCTTCTCTTCATCCCTCTTTTCCTCCATTCACATTTTCATACACTCAATAGCGACACTATTATGAAGCATTATCCAACTCA
>CAZBDB010000199.1:0-3117 GCA_964490655.1 uncultured Candidatus Bathyarchaeia archaeon
TGCCTCTCAACCTCTTGCAGTACACCTCTGCCGAACATGTAGGTATGCGTCTCCCCGCTCACGGCGACGACGGCGCTGGAGTCCACATAGGCTGTGGCAAGTCCGACTATAGTATTATAGGCGCCTGGACCGATAGATGTGAAGCATAGAAGAGGTCTTCCTGAAGCACGGTAGTACCCGTCTGCAAGGTGGATCGCGGACTGTTCGTGTCTGACTTGGATGACCTTTATCTTGTCTTGTCTGTCTCTGAAAGGATCCAAGAAAGGTATTATTCCATGCCCGGGTATTCCCACGATGTAGGGAACCTTCTCCTTGATGAGGTACTCAGCGATGATCTCTCCTCCCGTATATTCAGGCAAAATCTGTCCTCCATAAGCTTTAAAGTAAGATTGGAGGAGGTAAGATAAAACTATACACAGTTCCCGTTGGGGTGACCGTTTTGGGGAATAGATATGTTAGCAGAATTGGAAAGAGCGGAAGAGTTTTGGTTGCAAGGATAATGCCTGGCAGCGATCTCCTTCAGTCGATACGTACCATTGTTGAGAAGAATAGAATAGAAGCTGGCGTAATCATGTCAGGTGTTGGCTTACTGGGAAAGGCGCACCTCAGAAACTGCAAGGCTCTCCCAAAGGAGTACCCGATAACGGACACAAATAGGTCCTTCCTAACCTTTGAGAAGCCTTTAGAGATTCTTGCGCTTTCTGGAAACGTTAGCGAGGTCGAAGGTCAGCCTTGGGTTCACATTCACATCACCCTTTCCCATGCGGACGGCGGGAGCATAGAAGTCATCGGCGGACACCTACTCGAGGGATGCATAGTCTTCGGTTTCGCGGAGATTTTCATCATGGAGCTGGAGGACATCGACATGAAGAAGAGATTTGATAAAGAGACCAAAACGCTCCAGCTTTTCATCTAGTGTAGAGGATCTCATCTTCATCATTCATCTATCACGGTACAGAGCCTTTAGGAGCTCTACGAGTTTCTTATCCCTCCACTCCGCTATCTCCCCAAAGCTGTTCTCTTGAACTAGCTTCATATCCCTAATACCCTTGATTAACATCCTTTCTGCTGATGATGGGATAGATGTCCAAGTTGCGAGTGTTCTCCAGCGAGCTGCCATCGCAGGACCAAGATGACGAAGGTAGTATTCTATCCCTCCTGTTCCTCCTCCGAGGTGATAGCTTAGATGGGGACCGAGGATCGCCCAGCGGATCCTGGGACCTGCGGAGACGGCCTTATCGACATCTTCAAGTTCTGCAATACCTCTGCGGACTAGATCGATGGCTTCCCTCCACAAGGCTGCTGCTAAACGGTTTCCTATGGTTCCTGAGACCTCTTTCTTCTGCACGACTGGGACCTTTCCGAGTTTGGTCATGAGCTCCTTTGTTGCCTTTATGGTTTCGGTGGAGGTCTTTCTTCCCGGTATTATCTCGACTAGCGGCATGAGGTGCGGCGGGTTCCACGGATGCGCGACGATGCACCTATATGGCCTGTGTGTTGCTCTCTGTATGATACTCATTTTCAAGGTTGAGGAGCTGCTGGCGAGTATTGTGTCAGGCGGTGCCATTGCATCCATCGACTTGAAGACTTCATTCTTTACCTTATAGCTCTCATAGACTGATTCTTGGACATAGTCGGCTTCACTCACAGCCCCCTCGAGGTCGGTTGTAATCCTGATTCTTCCAAGGCAATTCTCACAAGATTCAGCTCCGAGCAGTTCATGTTCGGCGAGAAATTCAAGGTTTCGCCTTATCTGGGACAAAGCGTTTTCGAGGGCATCCTTTTTCAAATCTTGCAGTGTGACTTCATAGCCCTTCCAGGAGAAGAGCGTCGCCCACCCATGACCGATCAGTCCGGCTCCGACGCATGCAACTTTGTTGATCTGCATCTCAGCTTCACCAACAACTGCATAGTAGGATTGAGCTTAGCTCTTATATTGTGAGAGCCACCTAACCGGATAGGGCAGAAAAGGAACTTGGTTGTCTTGCCAAGCCCGCACGTTAGGCTTCTCTTGTCAGTTTCACGAATATGTCCTCGAGTGTCGGTTCGGCTTGTCGGATCGCGCAAACCCTGGCTCCAATAGAGTGTAGCTTGTCGGCTATTATGGGTATGGCTTCGTATTCGTCCTCGACTTGGAGGCGTATCGTTAGGCTGTTGAGATTAGTCTTTGTGTCGATCACCTTCTTCACCACTGATACTTTGGCAAGTTCTTGGGTGATTCTAGAAGCATCTATGCTTTCTTTTATCTCGACCTCGATTGTGTGGAGCTCCCTTATCATCTCTCTCAGAGCATGTGGCGGCGAGTCGGCTATTATCTTGCCTTTCCTCATTATCGCGAGCCGTTCGCAGAGCTGCTCGACCTCGTACATGTTGTGGCTTGTGAAGAGTATGGTCTTTCCAAGCTCTGTGTTGAGAGCTTTTAGGAGGTTTCTTGTGTCAACCGCGCTTATTGTGTCAAGTCCGATCGTAGGTTCGTCCATGAACAGGATCGGTGGATTGTGGAGCAGAGCCCGTGCGAGCATTATCCTTACCTTCATTCCGGTCGAGTATTCCTTGACCAACTTGTGCCTCTCCTTTGCCAATTCGAAGAACTCGAGGAGAGCGTCTATCCGTTTCTCGGCGACCTGTCTCGGGACATTCTGCAAGTAGGCATAGAATCTGAGATTGTCCTGTGCGCTGAGTCTCCAATAGAGGGATCGTCCGCCGGTTTCGCCGTGGAACCATCCGAAGCTGCTCCTGACGTTCTCTGCCTCGTCGAGGACGTCGTATCCGTTGACCTTGGCTGTTCCTTCGGTCGGGATTATTGTGGTGCAGAACATCTTTGTCAGCGTCGTCTTGCCAGCGCCGTTCGGTCCAAGCAAGCCGAAGAACTCTCCGCGTTTGACTTTTATGTTTACATGGTCAACTGCCTTGATCTCTCTCTTCTCGCCTTTCTCTTCGCTCTTGAATATCTTTGTGAGATCGATGGCCTCAACGGCGTAATCCATTGGCCAAACCTTGCTGGGATGATGTGAACTATGAATGAACAAAGCGAGCTATTTCTACTTTTTGCAGGAAACCAAAGTCCATATAGCATCTATTGGAGGAATTTTCAACGTAAAGATGATACCCCCTACC
>CAZBDB010000200.1:0-3114 GCA_964490655.1 uncultured Candidatus Bathyarchaeia archaeon
TTTTCAACAGATCAAGATCAGTGTCGACATCTGAGGGGAAGATCTTTATCGAAACCAAGACTTTCGCCATGGGCAAATCTCCAAAGAGGTTACATCGTAGATACTCCGCTCTTATTTTAAAATTTCGTTGCTGCGTGACCCTCTCTCGCAGTCAAAATTTAAATAATGGGATGAAGCTCAGCTAGAAGAGTCAGTAGGGAGAGATTTCTCAATATGAGAAAGGACGGCATTATGACTAACGGAAAGTTCGAAGGCTTGATGCATATAGCCAATTCCAGAACTCAATTCACGATGGTCGCCACAGATCAAAGGGGCTCACTGATGAGAATGATAAACCCTGAGAATCCGAAGAGCGTCACTCCTCAGGAAATGAAGAAGGTTAAGATGGCCCTCGTAAAGAATCTGTGCGGAAGGAATAGTCCTGGAAGAGCAAGTGGTGTACTGATAGACCCCGTGTACTCATATGAAAGAAGCTTCGTCGAAGCTTGTGAAATCAGAGGTGATGTGGGCGTCCTAATGGGTGTTGAGGCTTCAGGGTATGGCGGAAAAGGCGAATTCGGCCCACAAGTCCAGATCTTCGCGGGACTGGATGTCGAAGATGCCGTTGGAAAGATAAAGAATAGGGGTGCTTCAGCTGTCAAGATGCTGGTTTACTACCGTCCAGACAGCCCAACGCGGGGTCACCAGGAAAGTATGGTGAAGGCCGTCGGCCGAGCCTGCGAGAAGAATGAGATTTCATTCCTTTTGGAACCTCTTTCCCACTCGCTTGAGGGTGGACCTCATAAAAAGCAGAACCCAAATGAGTTCTCAAAGATCAAGCCTTGGATCGTCATAGAAACTGCTAGAGAATTGACGAAGCCTGAGTACTCCGTCGATGTGTTGAAGGCTGAGTTTCCACTGAACCTCAAATATGCTCAGGAGCTGGGTCAAGATCCCTCCGAGGCGTGCAAGGAGCTGGATGATGCGAGCCAGGTTCCCTGGGTTGTTTTGAGCGCTGGCGTATACTACGACGAGTTCAAGGAGAACCTCAAGTACGCTTTAGAGAACGGCGCTTCAGGCTTCCTCTGCGGAAGGGCGATATGGAAGGAATCTGTTGGCATGGAAGATATGGCTAAGTTCCTTCTTAAAACAGCGGTAGAGCGGCTCAACGAGCTTGTCGATATGGTTGATGAAGACGCGACACCGTGGTACAAGAAGTACGTCGATTCATTAAGCGACATAGAAGTGGCTAGAGGCGAGTGAAGCCTAAATATGCTAGTTTCTCCCTCGTTCAATAAAAGAATCGCAAAGTGCACATGAAGATTTTTGTAGGAGATGCATTTCTTGGGTGAAGTCTATTTCGTAAGCGCCAATGTGCCCATCACATACATTTCACGGGTTCCTATGGCTAAGTGGTACACCCATAGTCTAGTTTACCAGACGAAGGAGCTTGCTGGCAAGCTCCTTGAGGATGTGATTTCTGCCGGCGATACTGTAGCCGTGAAGATTCACTTCGGCGAGCGCTATACACAGTCCTATATCAGACCCATATACGTGAGAAAGGTTGCCGACAAGATCAAGGAACTCGGCGGGAAGCCCTTCATATGCGACACCCTCTTCTCTGGGGGCAGAGTCCTACATGACGAATCCGGAGAAGCTATCCTCTCCAGGAGATCGCTGGAAGATGGTCTAAAGACGGCGGCCATGAACGGCTTCACCTCCGAGACTATGGATTGTCCAGTTCTCTTCGCCGACGCACCGAGGGGCTTAAGGTATGTGGAACACAAGTTCAAGGGAAAATACATCAAGAAGGTTCACATTGCCCCAGCTATCGGCGAAGCAGACATCCTCCTGAGCCTTGCTCACTTCAAATGCCATGACTGCATGTCCATAGGAGGAGCCCTCAAAAACATAGGTGTAGGTTGTTCCTCCAAGCAAGGGAAATGGTGGATTCACCATAACGCTAAGCTCGACGTTGACCTAGAGAAATGTACCGGCTGCGGAGATTGTGTCCCCGCCTGCCCCGTGAACGCCATAGCACTAGAGAACGACAAGGCCAGGATCATATCTGACAAATGCATTGACTGTGGTTTCTGTGTAGACTATTGCCCTGAGAAAGCTTTCACATCAAGAAGCTTCCCAAGTATTGAAGAACAAGAGGCCCGGATCGCTGAGACTGCGGCAGGAATCATAGAGTACTTCAACGGAAAAGCCAAGTTCATCAACTTGGCTATCGACATCGTGCCGCTATGTGACTGCGACCCGTTTGTGGGAATCCCCATTGTACCCGATCTAGGAGTCTTAGCCTCGAACGACCCCGTATCGCTTGATAAGGCTTGCGTCGACTTAGTGAATTCCTCTCCGGGCATTCCAGGTTCTATGGCTGAACAGGCAGGCGTCATGGAAAAGGATGTGGATAAATTCAACTCTGTAGCGAAACTAAGATGGGATGCTACGCCGGGCGCCACGCACGTATCTCCCGACTGGAGAGTCATGCTAAAGGCTGCTGAAGAAGCGGGCTTAGGAACCCAAGAATACGAACTTACAGAAGTGAACTTTGGCCATTCCCCGAAGAGCATCGAGGAGCTATTCCGTGAACACAAGAAGAGGCAGAAAACTTAGCCCTTGATTAGTTTTATAGGATACTTGATCAGTAGATAATCCATTATGAATCTGCAGGAAAGACTGTTAGCAGTCTTCTCGGGAAAGAAGCCGGACGTTATGCCTTGGTTTGCTGATCTGACATATTGGTACAGGGCTAAACTGTATCAGAACGAGCTACCTAGCAAATATCTCGGCGAGCAGGGGCAGATAAGACTATATCGTGATCTGGGCTGCGGCAGTCATGAGGAACTATACAACTTGCCTGGTGAACTGACTTATTACAATGTCAAACGTGCTAATTCTGTAGAGCCGTTCAGAGATGGCACGATTCTCTATGAAGATGGATACCACACTCCACTGGGTAACATAGTTACCGTACGCAAGTTTGTGCCGAAGTCTGTAAGCTCAGCGATCACAAAATACCCCGTCGCTACGAGGCAAGACCTAAAGGTTCTGCAGTACATCTACAGAAATCAAGAGTTCAATCCGGATTACTCTCTTCAGTATGACCGCCTGAAGAACTGGGAGGGA
>CAZBDB010000201.1:0-3077 GCA_964490655.1 uncultured Candidatus Bathyarchaeia archaeon
GACCAACGCCTCACCCAGTGGTATGCCCAACTTGATCGCCAGATCACGCGGCGTGGTGTCAGGTTGCTCACTAAGGATGCTTTCGGCCGTATACGCCTTGTGGTGAGGATACATCACCATAGCATGAACAGTCTCCGCTAAGACCGGCCATAGCGGGTTATTCACATACCTATCGCGGTCAATATCCACTCCAAACACTCCTCAATGGTATTCATCCAGAACACTTCATTAGATGCAGAAAAGGTTTATTACCGAGGACTTAGGTGCTATGTCACGGCTTGGAAAAATGTCTGACGATAGGACTTGCACGCTGGGACCGTGATGATGAACATAGCTTCGATAAGAGCTGTCGTCTTCGACCTCGACGGGACTCTTGTGGAGTTTAACCTAGACTACAAAGGGTTAATATCTGAAGTCATAACCTTTCTGAACAGGCTGGGCCTACCTAGCTCGGTCTTCTCAATGAATGATAGGATCACAAGCATAGTAGAGAAAGCCGAGAGGCTGATGGCGAACACAGGCAAGAGTAAGCAGGAGATAAGAGAAATGAACAGAGAGATTTTCTCTAAGGTAGACCAATATGAGATGGCGGCAGCCCGGACAACGCGCATGTTTCCAAGTGTCATCCCGACTCTGAAGTTACTGAAGGAAAGGCACCTAAAGATGGGAATCTTCACGCTGAACGGCCGAAAACAGACAGAATACCTCTTGGAGCGGTTCCACCTTGAGAAATTCTTCGACGCTGTGGTTTCCAGAGAGGACACAAGAAAGGTCAAACCAAATCCAGAGCACTTGGATGTAGTCTTGAAGATGCTAGGCTCAAAGCCTAAAGAGACCATCGTTCTTGGAGATAGTGAGGCCGACATGAGGTGCGCCGAGCAACTGGGTGCAATCGCAGTGGGCTTTTCCAATGAGAGGACACCCGTTAACCAGCTGATCTCAGCTGGTGCAAACTATGTGATCTCCTCATTCGCCGACTTGCTTGCTCTAGTGAGTAGCATAGGGAACTGCGCATCGGAAGGATTCACGAAAGCTTGATTGGTCTGAAGAGGTATCTAGGCCAGTGTGGCCAGTCTTTCGAGGCGTCTTCGAAGTCGAGTTCCACATCCATACCAACTTTCAAATCCTCAAACTTAACACCTCTAATCATGCCAGATAGCCTCGGACCATCTTCAAGTTCAACTATGCCAAATGCGTATGGAGCCTTCGATTCAAACTCTCTCGGCGCGATGTGAATGACCGTATAGGTCAGTATTCTCCCCCGTGGCTTCAACTCTGCCCATTCAAGATCTGTTGAAAGACAATTCATGCACATCGGTCTCGGCGGGACGAGTAGTAGACCGCAATCCCTGCACTTAGCGGCCATAAGCTTTTTCTGGCCGATGAACCTGTAGAATTGATCTATCGTGAACGGAAGAGACTCGGCCAACTTCATCCCCCCTCGTATATATGCACGAAGCAAGAAGCCCCGCTCCCACCTACATTCTGAGTCAAGCCTATGTTGCACCCGTCCACTTGTCTATCCTCAGCTCGTCCCGTCAATTGGAGGAAGATCTCGTGTAACTGGGCTAAGCCTGTTGCGCCTATCGGGTGACCCTTAGCTTTCAGGCCCCCACTCATATTGACAGGAATATCTCCATCAAGCTCCGTGTCGCCCGCTTCTACGAGCTTCCCGCCCTCTCCTGGGCTACAGAAGCCTAGGTCCTCGTATGCAATTATCTCCGCGATTGTGAAGCAGTCGTGGACTTCTGCTATGTCAATATCTTTGGCGGCGATGCCAGCTTTTCCATAGGCTTCCTGGGCTGCGTATTGGACGGACTTTAACGTAGTGTGATCTTCCCGTTCGTATAGGCCTAGTGTGTCGCTGCCGTGCCCTGAACCTATTATGTGAACCGGTGTATCTGTGTAGTTCTTTGCTAGCTCAGGCTTCGTTAGGATGGCGCAGCCGGCCCCATCAGAGATTAAGGAACAGTCATACAGCTTTAAGGGCCAAGCTATCACCCTCGACTGCATAACCTTCTCAACCGTGACCTCTCTCTGAAAGTGAGCCTTCGGATTCAGCGTGGCATTATGATGATTCTTCACAGCGACCGAGGCCATCTGCTCCTCTGTCGTGCCGTACTTGTGCATGTGGGCGGTCGCCATGAGGGCGAAAAGGCCGGGGAACGTTACCCCATTCCACTGCTCAAATGGGAAGTCTGCTGCCATAGCCAGATACTCGGTCACCTCCGGCGTCGTACGATTCGTCATCTTCTCAACCCCTCCGACCATGACAACATCATATATTCCGGAGAGTATCGCCATGATTCCATATCTTATTGCAGCAGCCGACGAGGCGCAGGCAGTCTCGATCCTTATAGCTGGTGCTGGCAATAGCCCGGTCCAATCGGAGAGGGTTGGAGCCATGTGTCCTTGATGCTCAAAGGATTCGCTCATCTGACCCATAATCAATGCTTGGACATCCTTCTTCGGGTCTAGCTTTGGACACCTTTCGAAAGCCTCTAAAGCAGCCTCGACGAAGAGCTCCCGGCAGGAAAGGCCTTCCCTCTTCCCGAACTTCGATAGGCCAGCCGTGATGATGGAGACAAGTGGTTTATGAGCCATTTTTTCACCTCAGACAAATTCAAGTAAGCGCAACTATCCGTGGGGTTGAAGGTCTATTTAATCTTAGTGTCAAACAGGCGGAAACAGCAACATCACAAAGGTTAAATCGATCCAGATCGTCCTTTCTCTGAAAACAGCTGGGCCGGTAGTTCAGTCTGGTATGAATGATGACGCTACATAGGAGCGCTATCAGTATAGATGCCGCCTTCGCGTGAGAAATCTGAAAGAGGCGGAGGCCGCGGGTTCGAATCCCGCCCGGTCCACCATTTCTAAGTACCAATCACTTGCAGAAAGGTGTCCGCTATTTTCAGCTTGATAATGGATGCCTCAAAGGCGCGCGCTGAACGTGGAGTGGGCCCGAAGGGATTTGAACCCTTGACCATTCCCCGAATGTAAGAATCGCTCACACTCTACAGGTTATGAGCCTGTCGCTCCAACCAGGCTGAGCTACGGGCCCCTACCTCAATACCGCC
>CAZBDB010000202.1:0-1189 GCA_964490655.1 uncultured Candidatus Bathyarchaeia archaeon
GATGTATGCGAAATAAGAACGACGAAGAACGGCACAACAAGAACTCTCACTCTGGATTTTGAAAAGATCTTATCTCATAAGGCACTTGGAGAAGAGAAGATCAAGGTTCGAGAGACTCCCGCAGAAGAAACAGTCGAAGGCACTAAAGTGCGTTTGATCGGGCTGAAAAAGAAGGTAGACCAAAGCAGAGCGATCAAGAGGATCATAAGAAACATGCCGTTGAGCCCAGTCTTCCGCGTTAGATTCAATGATAGAACACTCAAGCCGGAAGACATAATCAAGGGAAAAACCCATGAAATACACTTGGATCTCCCGCTAACTGGTAAAGTAGACGGCAAAATCATTCACTCCGATACTCCTTTAGGAGAGTTCGCCGGCATCTACGTGAAAGTACACGGAAGAACAGTCAACGCTGATGATCCCAACATTCTTGATCTAATGAACGCAATCAGAAGACCCGACACTCTAATCGCCAGGCTATACGGGATAGTTTCAGCTGATGGCCTAGACGACATTGTTCTGGCTACCAGGAACGGTTTCAAGGAAGATGCACCCAAGTATCTGGAATTCAGGCAAGCAATGTTAAGGGAACTGCGTAAGATCACAAGGGGCATCATCGAGAAACAATCTCAAGAAGAACTTCGATATGAGACAAGACAGCTCGGCGATGTAGTTAGACACCACATAAGGAAGATGCTGAAGGGCGCTGATCTACCAGATGATTTCCTTGCCAAGTACTCAGAACGACCAGACATAGAAGAAATACGGGCAACGATCAAGAAGATGAAAAAGAAAAAAGAAAAGCAAAGACGAAAAGCTGAAAGAGACAAGAGCGAAAGCAAGAAACGCCAATCTAAACCAATCCAAGCACGCAAGCGGTCAATCAGAATGGGAAGGAACAGATTTGGATTCGAACTAGCCACCATGGGAAAAGAAGCCTACGAATGCATCCTTGACGACGAGAAATCGATCTTCTACATCAACGTTGACCACCCTCAATACATCTTCTCTAGGAAGGAAGGTTCTCTATCACATCACTTCAGAAGGGTCATAATATTTGAGATCGCCAGGGCTATCTCAGGAGAATCATCCGCAGAATTCATAACCCAATACCAAAGCATGATGCAGCAAAATATCAGCAAATAGGCCTCAGCCGAAACGGCAGAAATCCACTGCGTATGACTTAGCT
>CAZBDB010000202.1:1289-3075 GCA_964490655.1 uncultured Candidatus Bathyarchaeia archaeon
ATCAGCAAATAGGCCTCAGCCGAAACGGCAGAAATCCACTGCGTATGACTTAGCTAGCTCTCCCCTGCCCTTTTTTCTTCCTTTTACACGTCCTTTGAGCGCGTACACTAGATCCGATGTCCATGTTTGCCGTTCTTAAAACGGTTTCATCCAGTTTTATATAACACTCAGTTAGCTAGTTTTTCATGTGGCTGCCATGCAGGATGCGAGGAAACCGAAGCCTCAGATTGAGGATAATTTCATCCTCGTGAGTAGAGATGGCCCTGATTCGAAACAGCCAGAAGAAGAAAGAATAACCCAAGTTGGAACGATTATCTCTAGTGAAGACTCGACAGATAGTGAAACTCAACCATCAAAGGTAAAGAAGATGCATGATATAGCTAAAGCTGAAAGAAAGCAATTGATGTTGGAGTTCTACAAACCTCTATGATTTCTCGGTCTCCACATCTTTGTTGAGTAGGGTCTCCTCTTTTTTCTCTTTCAGAAAACGTTTCTGGAACATTGTGTGCGCTAGCTAGGTTAGCTCACTAAGAAATGTATGCGAATGCACTCCAATCGGACTTATCGAAGTATCTAGGTTTCTCCGATTCACTAAAGACAAATGCGAGGCCACGCTAAGGCTTATATCATTTAACCTTTGATTAATCGCGGGGAATTCTATGAAGATAACGAAGATCGAGACCATAATGGCTGGGAGCTTGTTCGTCCGGATTCATACGAACGATGGATTAACGGGTTTGGGGATGGCTGGGCGTAGATTCGCCAAAGCTGTTGAGGCTATGATGAAGGAGCATGAGGCTTACCTAATGGGTAAGGACCCCCTTGAGATCGAGAGGCATTGGCAGCATATCTACCGCTACCTTTTCTTCAGGGGAGGGCCGGTTCTGATGAGTGCTTTAAGCGCGATCGATATCGCCCTTTGGGACATTGCGGGAAAGCACTATGGGGTTCCTGTTCACAGACTGCTTGGCGGTCCAGTTAGAGAGAAGGTGAGGGTGTATGCGCATCTTGTTGAGCAGCTGCCGCAATTGGTTGAGCATGCTGTTGAGATGGTGAAGCAGGGGATCACAGCAGTTAGGTGGGCTCCCTTTGAGCCTCACTTCCAGAAGATGCGGTACCCAAGGGTGATGCAGAACGCTGTTGAGCAGGTGAGAGCTGTGAGGGAGGCGGTTGGGGATGATGTTGACATCTGCCTTGATTTCCATGGGAGGCTCGATCCGTTTGAAGCTGTCACTATGATGAGGGAGGTTGAGAAGTATCGGCCGTTCTTCGTTGAGGATCCGATTCTACCCGAGAACATAGACGAGATGGCTGATGTCGCCGCACATACTAAGGTTCCCATCGCTACTGGCGAACGGCTCTATACGATCCACGAGTTCATGCAACTCCTGAGTAGGAAGGCGGCGCACATGGTAAGGCCAGACATCTTGCTGGCCGGCGGGTTCACGGGCCTCAAGAAGATAGCAGCGACGGCTGAGGCTTGCTACGTTGGTGTTGTACCGCATCTGAATCCGATACTCAGCGTTCATCTAGATGCCGCGATCTACAACTTCACTCTACAGGAGGGTGTCATACCTCAGATCATAGGCACCGAGGAGGGTATGCCATTGCTTACGGGGGTTCCAAGGATGGATGGCGGTTATATTCTCGTGCCGGACAGGCCGGGGCTGGGTATAGAACTGAACGATGAGGCTGTCAAGGAGTATCCTAATCTTAAGAGGCCGAAGCCGAGGTTCCCATATCGGCATCCTCCGCCGCCCCTGTTCCATGAAGACGGCTCCTTCGC
>CAZBDB010000203.1:0-3068 GCA_964490655.1 uncultured Candidatus Bathyarchaeia archaeon
GTATTTTTCTGTCCCAGCTCTTTTTCGATATGCCAAAAGACCAGCCCTGAGTATGGCACTCTCCTGCCCATGTTCTGGGTCAAACGATTCTACAAACAAGTCGCATGGAAAATCACTGCACAGTCCACAGTGCTCAACGTCATGTTCAGCAGCACAGAGATACACCTTGCACTCACCCCAGAACAGATGTCCCTTCTGATCGCCACATCCAGAACAATGTGGGGTTCTTTCCTTCTTGAAATATGGACAAAGTCCGCAATACTGACCGCAAGCTGCAAGAATCTTCTTATCCAATCTTACTCACTCCGGAGCTATCTAAAAGCCGATACTCACGTATTTCAACATTGTGGTTGCGGCTCTAGCGCGCGGAATTTCCTGCCAAGGTTGTGCCGATGAGATGGATGGAGAATTCATAACATTTTTTCTGAAATGTTAAAAGATTCCTTTTCATATCTTCTTGGACGTGCCCCACTTGAACCTCATCGACCTATTAGGCTTGACAGGAATGTTCTTCTCCATCTACCTGATATTCGATGATCTAGTGAAGAAATTGAAGAAGCGCCGTCACAAAAACACGATCTAGAGAAGCCTGTTACCCGACCTGTTCTGTGACCAATCGGCTACCTGAGGATGACAAACGCCTCGAAACGGCCAAACTTCGGTATAAAAACCTTGTTAAGCAGAAGACTAGGTCCAACTTATGATTTGTCCCTTCACAACGGTAAAGTAAAAGTCCCAGCACATACCGCTAGGTGCGGAGGTGAGCATATGAGCAAAACATTCCCAGCAGTCACCCCAGTAATCGCAGTGATAACTATGGTCGCTATCTCCATGACAGCCCTCAGCTTCCAAGCATTACCACAATCAGATGAGCCGGGAATATCAGGAGCAATCATCTCCCCAGCATCAGCAATGGAATATCAAACAATAGAGAAAGAAGTCGGCCAGGTCGTACACATCATGGCCGAAATCAAGAACACCGGAGACGTAGAAACCGTCTTCGTGATCGTCGCGAAATGGAGGGAATTCGGCACAGAGGAATGGGAGACAGCGGGCATCGAAGATGCCGTACTATCCCCTGGACATCTTGAGACCCTAGTCGTAGGCCACATCGAGTGCACTGAGACCATGGTGAACAAGAAGTTCGACGTGAAGCTCATACTCTACCAAGCTGAAACAGAAAAGGTGCTGGACGAGAAAGCAATAGAGTTGGCCTGGCACGTCAAGGAGATAGCAGTCAGCGGAACCCTAACAGGCTTCTGGGTAGAATAGAAAGTCGAATCGGCCCTAGCCCCTCTCCAAACACAGAATGGAGAGGACCACTCCCTTTTTTGGCTCCTGTTCGACAGCGCATTAGGTTGTAGACCGTGCGTCCAGACATTTGCTAGCTAGCTAAGCTATGGACACAGACTTTTCTTGTTATATAATCGACTGTTCGCACAGCTGTTACAAGCTAAGTTTTATTAGTGCCCGCCTTCTAGCGGGGTAAGATCAAGTCTAGAAGGCATTAGTGGAGGGGGATGACCAAGAGAAGAAGCAGAATGGACATAATCCATTCCATTCTGAGAACTATTAAGGGATATAGAGTTGGAGCCTACAAGACTCAAATCCTATACCGCAGCAATCTCAGCCATTCATTGCTGAACAGATACCTAGATTTTGTTATGGAAAATGAACTGGTGGAAACCAAGAAGACAGACATGAAATCAGCTTACTATATAACAGAAAAAGGCGAAGAGTTCATCAAAACATACGAACAGATGAGAAGCACCTTTTCTAGCACCGTCTAGCCCGCGCAGCGAAAAGCAGACTCCTGCGGAACAGCATTTCGATATTCTTAAATAACAGGGTTACATCCGATCATGAAACCCCCTGAACGGTGTAGCCCATTTGGGACGGTCCAACTGGCATCTAGACAACCGACAGATCCTTGAAGTTCTGAAACGCCACTGCACCACACCACAGGTTTCCGAGGAAGCGAAGCGGATACTCTCCGAGAACGGATGCAAAGTGTTAGGATACAACTGCTCAGCAGTGATAAGGTGAAGTTCTAGGCCTACATCCATACAAGATCTGGCTGAGACCTGGCTAGTTTGGCAATCCGTATCTAGAATTCTCTTTCGGGGTCACTTAGTGTGCCAAAAAGCATAAGTCCTTTAGCGCTAGTTTGGGATTGGTGTCTGCTTCTTGAGCGTCTATGGAAAGGTGGAATTGGATCCTGAAGGGGACGTTGTCGCAGGCTCGATGTGTTCATGGAGAATCACCTATACAGTTGGCAAGCACGGAATCGACGATGGAGGCTCAATAGTTCTCTTGAGGAAGAGCATCTGTGACATGGAGGAGCCTCAGTTCGAAGATCCAAAAGCCTCAGGATACGTAACAGCCACAACAACCGGAGACGCAGATCTTGAGCTAAGCTACTCCCGGAACTCGTTCTCTAGGCCATGGACTCACGCCCTAAGAGTCGATGTCAGAGACGGCTCGCTGAAGGAAGGAGACAAGATAGTGACGATCCTGGGGGACAAAAGCCAAGGGGGACCTGGAATCAGAGCGCAAACCTTCCAAGAGAGTGAATTTCTGTTCAAAGTTCTGGTTGACCCATTCTGGTGCGGAAAGACTTACTATGAGGTTCCATCGCCTAGAATCCGCATCATCGGCGGCCCAGCAGACACTCTGCAGATCCTTGTTCCTTCCACGGTGAGCCTTCAGGAAGAATCCACCATTCTTGTGAGAGCCATGGACAGCTGGGGGAATCCATCGCCGAACTACAATGGCAGAATAAGCTTCGGCGGTGTTGAGAATCTCGTGGGATTGCCAAGTTCGTACACATTCTCAGATGCCGATAGAGGCGTTGAGAGATTCGCAAAAGTGAGAGTAGAGAAAGAAGGGATCTACAGATTCGAAGTAGAAGACGATAATGGGCTGAAGGCTCTCAGCAACCCACTCATGTGCCTCGAGGAAAAACTCACACATAGGCTTCTATGGGGAGACATTCACGGTCAGACACATGGAAAATCGAGGGGAGCCAAATCTGACACTGTCGGAACGGGTACCCCAAGAGAATATTT
>CAZBDB010000204.1:0-3048 GCA_964490655.1 uncultured Candidatus Bathyarchaeia archaeon
TTCACACCAGGCAGAGCCCTGCGACTCGTTCTCGAAGGTGCTGATATCTTGGGCTTCTTCGGATGCACGGTCTTCTCCGATGAGGTAGGATATAACAAGCCTCACAGGATCATGTTTGAAACTGCTTTGAAGGTTTTGGGTGGAAAGCCTTCCGAGGGTTTGCACATCGGCGACCTCCTGCAAACCGATGTTGCCGGTGCGAAAGCCGTGGGCATGAAGGCCGTATGGCTCAACAAAGAGAGATCCCAGAAGTCAGTCCCCTATGCACCAGACTTCCAAATATCCAAGCTGACTCATCTTCTGGACATCTTGAGGAATATCTGATGGATTGTGGAAAGGACATCTTCCTATAAGCCTACAGGAAGAATGTCTGCCTAGCTAGCTTAAAGCTCCATATAGTTGGAAACAGCTCGGTGATGGAACCGTGGGCTCTACGCCAGTTCGACATGGATCTTTGAAGAAGACTCTCGATTCATTCTGGTCCAAGGAGCTCGATTTTTCGATTAGAGATCTTAGGAGAGGGGAGGTAAAGATAATCGGTGTTGATCATCAGATTGACATACCTCCTCGCTGGCCCCTTATGGCTATGAAGGTGTATGGTGGCTGCGTAGTAGCTGTTGAGCCTGGGTTGGTCAGTGAAGCGGAAGAAGCTTTTGAGGGCCGTTCTGCAGAGGGGGTGTTCACAGAAGAGGGGATCGAGATGATTCAAATGTTGTTCAATGTTTCAGCAGAAAGGACGGCTCATTGGCTTCATTTATACTGTGATGGTGGCAGTTTCAGACCATACCGGAAAGATAGAGCCAGACGCTTGATGCCCTATGGATCTGACAGAAGGATGTGCGAAGAATGGATGTCGAAGTATCCTCGTGCTGTCGGCTCTTACTCGTATGAGTATGCCAATCCAGTGTCATATGGCATGGTACTTGATGGAGAACTGGCTTCTGTTGCGGTGGTCTGGCGATATGATCTTCCCTTCTGGGAGATCGGTGTAGAAACGCGCCCGGATTGCCGCGGGAGAGGATACGCCAAGTCAGTGGTTTCCTTGGCAACGGAGGAGGTGCTGGCAGCGGATAGGTTAGCTTGGTATTATCTTGATGTTGACCCCACAAACATAGCGTCATTGAAAGTGGCAAAGGTCCTTGGATACATTGAATATTCAGAAACGCTTAATCAAAAGCAGCAAGAGACGACTCCTTAACCACAATGTCTGGGACTTGCATTCAACACATTCTGGACGGGAAGGAAATAATCTTATGGATCATCTTCCCCGTTGGCAAGTTCATCTGGTCTCCTAGTTGCCTTCACCAAAAGTATTTTCTCACAGCTTATCATATTGTGTCTTAGAGGAAGACGGCGTGGCTGGTCAGACAAGGTTGCTCAGGGTGACTGCGAGTGAGCGTAGAAGAAGCTTGTGCTCGGTCTGTCGAGGCCACAGGAGACTCTGCGGCAAGCCAGTCTGTCCCATATTGGCCAAGGCTGAGGCCTTGATGAGGCTCGAACGTAGCCTTTCGAAGGAGACGATCTTCGGCTCTTCACCGCCAGCTGTCTTCGTGGGTTCATGGAACTACCCGAAGGTTCTGTCTGGTCCTCTGGTTCCACCGCTTTCGGCCACTGATACCTCGGTTATGGATCTCCCCGAGATGTGGATGGGAAAGTCGTTAGATGAGATTCTCCGCTATCGATTGACCCTTGTGAGGGGTAAGCATCCGGTCCGTGTTCAATCTGCCAGGAACCCAGGCCGGCTCCTCTCAACGTTTCAGGAGGTCGTTATGGCCTCGAGGCCTACAGATACAGAGATGTGGTTTGAGAAGAGACCTAACCTCTCGATCGTCTTTTCTCCGAGAGAGCCCACTTCTGGGCCTTCTGGTTCCATAAAACGTGCATTGTTGGCTGAGAACCCCAAGGTTCCCAAGGTCATCGACTACGTGGTCTCAGATACCGATCTCAAAGCAGATCAGGGAATGTTGAGGCTCTACGATTCAGACGTTGCCCAGCGACAGATCACTAGAATACTCTCGATTGGGCTTTTGGGTCAGAAGCGGAGGAGGAGGCTTGTACCTACCGAATGGAGCATTACTGCAGTCGATGACATCTTGGGCAAGGCGATCTACAAGGAGGTCTTGAACTATCCATGGATAAACGAGTTCATGATCTTTGGGCATAGGGCCTTCGGAAACAATGTTCAGATACTTCTCTTCCCCTCTTCTTGGTTCTTTGAGGCCCAGGAGGCATGGCTGACCTCTCGTAATCCGATTCCAGGAGTTGATTACGAACTTGTCAGGGGCCGTCGATCCTACGCCGAAGACTTGGCGGGAGCCTATTATGCGGCTCGCCTACCCGTTCTGGAATATCTCAGACGTATCAGGCGGCAGGCTGGTGCTGTCGTACTTATGGAGGTTTATCCCGATTGGATTCCGCTTGGCGTCTGGAGGTTCAGAGAGATCTGCCGCGAAGCCCTGAGGAAAGAACCCTTGAGGTTCAACACACTTGAGGAGAGCATGGATGAACTCCGAAGGAGACTGAGGCTTCCATTGGAAAGATGGATAGAGAGAAGCAAAGTCTTACAGTGGCATGAGACCCAGACGAGATTGACACGTTTCCTAGCTTCTAGCCTAGGATAGCATCAGCTGTGCACGGGTGGAAACTGCTTGAGTACTTTAAGAGTAATTCCCGTTGAGGAGTCATACGAAAAGCAGTTCCTACACTTTCTAGAAGCAGAAAGGATCTTGCACATTTTCACCATCTATGACTTCAGATATATGAGAGACAAAACCAAAATATGGATCGCGCTTGAAGACAAGAAGATCGCTGGCTATCTTCTGGAGTTTGATAACAGGATAGTTCACACGCATGGAAGCGCAGAAAGTGCAGCTAAGCTTTTGGACTACACCAATCTGGATGAGCTTGTGTTCGTGATAGAGCCTCACCATCTCAGAGTGGTCGAAGAGTTCTTCAAGCCACTTGGTCCCACAGATTCCTCAAGCAGAGGTGAAATCACCACATATCTTATCGTGAAGGTAGATGCTGAGACCTTCAAGCCATCAATCA
>CAZBDB010000205.1:0-1651 GCA_964490655.1 uncultured Candidatus Bathyarchaeia archaeon
TAAGCATAAGAGCCTTAACGCCAGTTTTCAATTCTACTCCTCTAACCCTTGCAGCTTGCTCCGAAGTGTAAACTGGCTCATGCTCAGAAACCGTGTAGGGTATTGTTCTACGATCCAACATTTCCTTGATCGATCTTAGCTGGAGAACACCCATGCAATACACGCTTTCCAATCGTTTTGCCTGACACGCTAAAGCTCAGACATCGGTGACTTGCCACGTATGGTTCTGAAGTAGATAAAGGTTAGCCCAAGAGTTGTGAGGACAACCATCGTGTAGAATGCTGGATCAGGTATGCCTATCATTCTAGATCCCCTGAGAGGTTCAGGTGTACATCCGCCCAAGAAGATCCAGTGGCGAAGCCCTATCTGAGGGAAGACAACGTAGAAGGGGAGGTCAAGCAAACCAAATAGTCCAATAATCCTCAATGCAAGCTGTGTCCTAGGTCTAAGCTTAGCTCCAAGTGTGACTAAAGCTAACAACCATGAAGCGATATTAGTTGTCATCGAGCCGCCTAGAAGCATGAGACCGTACGCAAGGTCTGTCTCAAGGCCATCAACCCTCGCCAACCCCAGATCAAAATGAGGAGTGATAGCGAGTCGAGGATAGATTTCCAGATAAGCTATCTTCATATATGTAAGCCTTCCCCCAGCCGCTGTCCCCCATGTGGCGTGGCCAAACTCATGAATGAAATCCATAGCGAAGCCGAGCGGAATAAACAGAACCAAGATCGTAATTAAGGTTCTATGGTCAGCTGTTATTCCCGACTTGACCGTGATTCCCCTCAGGACAATCAAGGCCGCTAGCGAAGTGCTGATCCAAAATGAAATGTCCACAACAAGGTTAGTAAGAACATATTGAGTAGGCCCGTTCAGATCGGTCACTCGCCATACCAAAGGGTATCCGTAACGGATTATCTCCGGTATGCCCACCCCCGACTCATTCATCACGAATCCGCTGGCCAAAGAAATGAGGATCCCCAAGGCTACAGCTCCAAACAAGAACGTAGATCCCATAATCTCCACAGCCAGTCTCGGATACCTTATCTGGCGGTCTGCTTAAAAGAATGAACCAATGATTGATAGTGTTATTCTTCAGAACGTCCTGTTCTAAGACTGGAAGGATTACCTGTTAGGGTATTTCAGAGGTGAGCGTTTTAGCCAGCTGCTAGCTGTAGATTGAGGCTCTATACGGGTACTTTCTCCTGAATATCTTGTCCGCTTCCACGGCAAGTCTCGCTTCCAGTTCTCTCTGACTCTTTGAGATAGCGCTGAGGTCTGGGTGAGCAATGACCGGTCCACCTAAGACAGCACCCGGTCTTTTCTTCCGTAGTTCCCACGTTGGAACAGGCTTCGTCCTCAACAGTCTATCTATCAATCTGCTCTGAGCGCCTTCTTGAACAGTCTTAAGCAGTTCTTCAGCTTCCGTACTTGAGAGAGGCCTGAATCCATAGGATGGTACACCATCCGCGACTCTCCGCATCTCCTCCAGACCATCTACCTTCATACCAACGCCCGTGTATTCCTTCGGGTTAAGAGGTATCAGCTTCAACTTGTACCCCGTCTTTGGACCTAATATGAGGACATTTCCCTTGCGGTCTGTTAGAACTGTCCAACCTTCCGGTTTCCTGTTATATTGACGCATGATCCTGCT
>CAZBDB010000205.1:1751-3047 GCA_964490655.1 uncultured Candidatus Bathyarchaeia archaeon
CCGATCACGGATGAGAAGACTGTAGTGCTGTTCATGGGTTAAATGATTAAATACCAGCATAGTTATCTAGCAAAGCATAAGCCGAACCAGAAAGGTAATTAAAAATGTCAACGAAGCACGATTTGAAGCAAGCGATAGTGGAAATGAAGTACGATGAAGTCGCAAGCCTAGTGCAAGACGCGTTGAAGACTGGCTTGACGCCTTTGGGGATACTAGAAAACCTGAGAGATGGTTTAGAAATCGTTGGGGACAAATATCATAATGGAGAATACTTTCTTTCTGAACTCTTCATGGCTGCTGAGACTATGAAGAGCGCCTTGCAGGTTATTGAACCGCTCCTTTCGGATGAGAAGGGCGGCGAATCTGAAGGCACAATAGTCATAGGCAGCATACAAGGGGATATCCACGACTTTGGGAAAACAATTGTCTCATCTCTATTGACGGCGGCGGGATTCAACGTTGTTGATATTGGGATAGATGTCCCTCCGCCAAGGTTCGTCGACGAAGCCGAAAGGGTCAGTGCAGATATCATAGGAATATCAGCTCTTCTATCGACAACTCAACCCTCAAGTAAAAAAGTGATCGAGGAACTCAAGTCACGCGGGCTGAGGAGTAAGTACAAGGTGATCTTGGGGGGTACCGGTGCAGACCCAAAGAAAGCTGTGGAGGAATTCGGTGTCGACGCGGCTGTGTTTGATGGATCTGAAGGCGTGAGGATAATCAAGTCTTGGATGGAAGAGAAAAAGGGATCAGCATGAACGCTAAGGAAAGGCTACTGACGACCTTGGATCACAGGGAGCCTGACAGGGTACCACTAACGGCCAATCTATCTCGCGACACTCAGATGAAACTTAGAGATCACTACGGGGTAAAGACCTCAGAAGATCTATATGAAAAGCTAGGTGTTGAATCGGGCAGAGCTGGCATCGGCATCGGCCCCCCAACGGACTGGAAGCCAACCGCGGAGCTTCTTGAATTCTGCAGGGAGACGGGATACGATGCGCCCGGTCAGCACACCACATATGAGGAATGGGGTATCAAAAGGAAGTTAGGATCAAGGATGCCTGGAACAACACTCCGACAGTTCTTCTTCACAAATCACCCTTGGGGCCGTTTCACAGAAGTGAGCCAGGTCGAGGAAGTAGAGTTGCCGGACTTGGATGCTCCCGGAAGATTCGATCAAGCCATCAGGGCTGTTAAGGATTACAAGGACACACACCTGATCTTTGGGGGTCTAGGTCACGTCCAATGGACGAAGGCTTGGGAGCTCAGAGGAATGATGACTTTCATGAAGGA
>CAZBDB010000206.1:0-3019 GCA_964490655.1 uncultured Candidatus Bathyarchaeia archaeon
TTCTAGAACCTCTTGTTAATGCAGTAAGCGCATCACCATTCGAGATCGGACAAGGCAATCTCTTGCCAACAGGAACGACATATCGGGACTTTCACACCTTCATGCATTATGTACAGTTCTATCTCTGAGCTCTCACAACTCGGATTCCGAGGGTTCTGACAAAACTCCGCTTTGCTCAGCGCCTCTTCCATCTCAGTCATTCGCATGTTGACTTTCGATGTTGAGGGTTCAAGCTTCTGTAATGTGGTCAAGGCTAACTCAGCTGAATCTTTCCGACCCATCCAGTTTAATCGGTTATGAAGCGAAAATCCATGTTTCCCAACTGAATGGTTCGAATCCAAGACATCTAGCTACAGATGTGAGAAGCCATCATCTACATATTCAGAAGATACTCCAGTGCTGACAGAAGGTTCGGTGCTGTATAGTCAGCTTTTGAATCAACTGACGCTGGAGCTTCACTATTCCTGTCTAACCATATCGTCCTTATTCCGACTGCTCTCGCCGGGAGAACATCAGTTTCAAGCGTATCCCCCACGCTCACCGTGTCCTCAGCTCTCCACCCAAGCTTTCTCAGCGCCTCTCTATAATATGACGGGTCATGCTTCTGAAATCCCAGCAGTTCCTCGCCAATGACTTCACTGAAATAGCTGCCTAGAACCCTTGTTATCGCCTCTGCCTTCTGCAAAGTATTGCCTCCTCCTGTTGAAAGGCATAGCTTAAAGCCTGCTTTGACTGCGCGATCAAGAAATGTGGCAGCCTCAGGATAGAACATGGGGTTCTTGATTACATCTTCAGAAGCCGCCCCAAAACGGGAGGCTAGCAAGTTTACATTCTTGCTGTTATAGGGTTCTCCCAGATGTTCGAGTAGTAGTCTCAAGTGAAGATCCATGTCGTCGTGTCTTTCTGGATACCGCTTGTGAACGACTCTTCTGTGGATATCAAAAAGGAACATATGATACAACGTCTTCCCTTCTCGCCCGAAAAGGCCGTCCAGCCTTGCAGCATAGACCAAATTAGTATCATGGAGGGTCCCGTCAAAATCGACAAGAACATTACTCACAATCTGGGACATGACATTTCACCTCGTCCTTCTCGGTTCCTACTCAAAAACATATCTGCCCTTCTGACCTCTTGCAGTGCATCTTCTGCGAAAGCTCTCTTGACACACTCTTCTAGCTAGCTATAAGAAATATGAGGAAGTTCACTACTGGTATGTTTAAGGTGGCTACAGCCTATGAGGGAAAAGGAGATTGAAATCGAGTTCCGACCAATAAAGAAAATCGTCATCTTCCAAACACTGGAGCTCTCCATGGATGAACTCTTCAAAAGGATGGGTCTAATCGCAAGAATGGGACAACCGCCTGCTCTACACTGGACTGAAGGAATGCTATTCCTCTACGCACCTTTCCACCCAGAATGCGACGTAGTAACAGAAGAAGCAATGAAAGGCAACATGTACTGGTCAGCAGTCCTCTTCTCCCGAATGCCCAAATATGAACCATTGAAGAAGATAGGCGGGATCGAGATACCAATAATCGACCAGACCCCCGATCCCGTCATGAGACAAGTCGCACAATGGCTGAAAGAAAGAAAAGAACAATAGAAAAAAACCGCTCACGCAGGCTAGCAGATAGCTAGCTTCATCTATTTTCTTATTTTCTTTCTGGAAACAACATCAGAAGAACATTGAAGGGAAACCACACAATGTTCAACCTCAACGAATTCCAATGGCTGATAGTCTCGATCTGCGCTTTGATGATCGGCCTCAACAAAACAGCGATCCCAGGCTTAGCCATCCTAGCCATACCCTTGATGGCTGAAGTAATACCGGCCCGCGCCTCAGTCGGGATCGTCCTCCCAATGCTCATGTTCGCCGACCTATTCGCAGTAGGCTACTATCGACGGCACGCTGTATGGCCCTATCTACTGCGCATCATGCCATGGACCGTTGGCGGCGTCATTGTGGGCTATCTTGCACTGGGAAAGGTCAGCGATCAGCAGCTCAGACCATTGATAGGCACTGTCATCCTGTCCATGCTCGGGATCAAGTACTGGTGGGACAGAAAGAAAAGAGAAGAAGCGACAGTTCCGAAACAATGGTGGTTCGCTGCTGGAATCGGCCTAGTCGCGGGCATAACCACTATGATGGCCAATGCCGCAGGACCAATCATGATCATCTATCTCTTGGCGATGCGTCTGCCTAAGAACGAGTTCCTGGGCACGGGTGCTTGGTACTATCTCCTCCTGAATTGGTTCAAGGTTCCCTTCAGCGTGAATCTAGGACTGATAAGCAGCCGGTCCTTACAATTCGATCTTATGTTCTTCCCAATGATTGCCATCGGTGCATTGGGCGGGATAGTAATCCTCAAGCACATTCCAGAAAGGAAGTTTACCAGTGTTGTCCAGATTCTGGCCGTAGCCGCCGCAATAAGACTCTTGTTCTAGCAGCGTATTCAATCTGAAACACAGAAAGATATACGTACTGGTTCTTCACAAAGGATCATCCAATGGAAAACGAGATGAAAATGATGAAATTGGATGTTCCTTTCACTGCGTATGCTGAGGAGACTGTCAGCACACTCGGCAGAATCGGCTGTTTACTTGTTTCCGGAAATTTTGAGAAAGCCAACGTGATGACCATCGGATGGGGGCTGATAGGTCGATTTTGGGGTAGACCCTTCTTCCTGGTAGCTGTCCGTCCGTCAAGGTATACATACAGGTTCATAGAGGAGACGAATGATTTCACCATCAATGTTCCTAAGAAAGGAATGGAAGAGATCGTCAGCTATTGTGGCTCTGTGTCCGGAAGAGAACATGACAAGTTCGAAGAAAAAGGATTGACACTGACACCGGGCAGAAAGGTAAGATCCCCGTCAGTTTCTGAGTGTGTGATCCACTATGAATGTAAAGTCTCCTACAGAACGAATGTTGTGCCAAGCGCATTGTCGAATGACATTCTTAGAAGCAGCTATCGAAGCGGGAACTATCACGCACTCTACTTCGGAGAGATTCTAGCTAC
>CAZBDB010000207.1:0-3018 GCA_964490655.1 uncultured Candidatus Bathyarchaeia archaeon
ATATTCCCGAGCCGATTTCAGCTGGCATCCTTCTCTCCTATAAGTGTTCCAGCGAATGTAAGCATTGCATGTATGCTTGCTCTCCCAGGTGGAGAGATGATTGGATTTCTAAAGAGGACTTGGAAAAGATTCTAGTTCAGTTGTCTAGTAGGATTAAGGGAAGTTTCTTTGGTTCAAACACCGTTGGACTGAATTCTGGACTTCATTTCACTGGTGGAGAGCCGTTCCTCAATTTCGGCCTATTGCTCAAAGGTGTTGAAATGGCCCGTGAATTGCGAATACCTTCTACATTCGTTGAAACCAATTGCTTCTGGTGTACCAGCGAACAGACTACAAAAGAGAAGCTCACACAACTAGAAGATGCGGGTTTGGATGGGCTGCTGGTTAGTGTAAATCCGTTCATACTAGAGCAGACACCGTTCGAAAGAACCCAAAGAGCAATAAGAGTCGGTGGAAAGATCTTTAGAAGGAATCTGATGGTCTACCAAGAGGCCTTTCATAAGCAATTCGAGAGGCTTGGGCTGCAAGGTTCCGTACGGTTTGAAGACTATCTGGAACTAGATCCTAGCGGCTTAAGTTACGCAGAGCTGATCCCCATGGGTAGGGTTCCCTATGAGCTTGGATACTTGTTCAAGAAATATCGAGCAAGACAATTTTTCGGTGGATCTTGTGGAGGAGAGTTGTCAAGAGATTGGCATGTGCATGTCGACAACTACTGCAATTACATGACGGGCTACTGTGGAGGTATCTCTTTGGGGGATGCAAGGGATTTGGACTCCATCTGCAGTGAAGGGATAGATTTGGCGGAACGTCCGATCCTCAATGCACTAGTAGCGGATCTGCAAGAGCTTTACGATTTTGGTGTAAAGGAATTTGACTACAAAGAGCTAGGTGAAGGTTACGTATCTAAATGCCACCTATGTGTTGATATCAGGAAACATATCGCTCAAAGGACTGATGAGTTCAAGGAGCTCAGTCCAAGGGAATTTTACTATCATCTAACCTGACCTTTCTCAGCAGTTTCCTGGCTTTCTCGACATGGCTTACCGCAACGGACCGAAAGCATTCGGAACGGATTGGGCCGTTCACCAGAGACAAAACGCTATGCTTCTCTTGATGCTTTTTCTGGCGACAAGTCTCTTCACAAACTATTGCCTCTCTTCTCATCCAGATTAGCTAGCTAGAGGTAACTCAAGATACCACGGATATCAAAAGGATTGAAGGAGAAAAAAGACTCCTAGACTGGAAATAGTCACAAGGCAGATCCTCTAAGCTCCTCAAAAACGCGCGCGTCGTTCTTACTTTGAACAGAGTTCTCCGCAGCCCTAATGTCCCAAAGGTCCGAATGCTCGATAAGAGTTTTTATACGTCTCATAATATGTGATATGGTGTTATCACACAATCCCTGGAGCTTGAGACACCTGATGAATCCAGTACCTACATCTTCCTCCATATTGCTGGGGTTTTGGAAGATGCATGGACTTGGGAACGACTACATTGTTGTAGATAACCGAGATGAAACCATAGAGGGAAAAATGCTAGGAAATCTAGCCAAGAGGCTCTGCAACCGAAGATTCTCAGTGGGTGCCGATGGTTTGCTAGCTGTGACCGAGTCTTCCGCTGCCGATGCCAAGATGAGAATATTCAATGCTGATGGAAGCGAGGCTGAGATGTGCGGCAACGGAATAAGATGCTTCGCGAAGTACTGCTACGAGAATGGCATAACGACAAAGAAAGAGATGAAGGTTGAGACTCTAGCGGGAGTGAAAGGCCTAAGGCTTGACGTCGAGAACGGAGAGGTGAAAGCTGTGCAAGTGAATATGGGGAGACCCGCCTTCGAGAGAGATCAGATTCCGATGTTAGGTGAAGGCAAGTTCATCGACGAGGATCTAAAGGTTGACGAGCAAACCTTCAAGGCTACGTGCCTCTCAGTTGGGAATCCTCACTGCGTGATCTTCATAGACGGTGTAGAGGGATTCCCATTGGAAACCTTCGGACCTAAGATTGAGAATCACAGGCTGTTTCCTAAGAGAGTGAACGTCGAATTCGTCCAAGTCCTCAATAAGCATGAGTTGAAGGTACGTGTCTGGGAGAGAGGGGTTGGCGAGACATTGGCGTGTGGAACCGGTGCCTGCGCCAGTGCTGTAGCCGCGAAGATCCTCGGCAAAGCTGGTAATGAATGTACCGTCCATCTTTTAGGGGGAGACTTAACTATAGAATATGAGGATGAGATCTACATGACGGGACCTGCTGAGAAGGTATATACAGGAGAGATATGTCTGGAGGTTACATAATGCGGATTGAACTCGCAGAAAGGGTCAAGAAGCTTCCACCATACATCTTCGCCGAACTAGAGAAGATAATAGCCGAAAAGAAGAAACAAGGCATAGACCTGATCTCTCTGAGCATCGGAGATCCAGATCTACCCCCACCTCCCTTCGTGCTGGACGAGCTCAAGAGAGAGAGCTCAAACCCCAAGAATCACAACTACTCGCTGAGCCAAGGACAGCCGATTTTCAAACAGGCAGTCGCGGAATGGTATAAGAAACGGTTCGGAGTTGAGCTCAACCCAGAAAGTGAAGTGATAGCTTTGATCGGATCAAAAGAGGGGATAGCCAACGTAACCAGAGCCTTCGTGAATCCAGGCGATCGTGTCCTGGTTCCGGACCCGGCTTATCCCGTATATGCCGTCGGTGGCACGCTCTTAAGCGAAGGCGTACCTGTGCCAATGCCTCTGCTGGAAGAGAACGGCTTCAGACCTGACCTTCAAGCCATACCTGAGGGAGGAGCTAAGATGATGTTTCTGAACTATCCCAATAACCCGACGAGCGCAGTCATGGACAAAAGCTTCCTAAAGGAAGTTGTCGACTTCGCGAATGAGAACAACATCATCGTCTGTTACGATAACGCCTACTCTGAAGTCACATTTGATGGCTACAGCGCGCCCAGCATACTCGAGGTACAAGGAGCAAAGGATGTGGCCGTCGAGTTCAACTCATGCTCCAAAACCTTCAACAT
>CAZBDB010000208.1:0-3007 GCA_964490655.1 uncultured Candidatus Bathyarchaeia archaeon
GACTGATACAATAATGACAAGCAAGCGCGCGCTAATGTAGCCCTTTTTCCCAACTGTTCAGGATGGATCTGAAGACTTGCTTTTCAATCCATCCCGAAGCTACCTGTTCACCGACCGACAGCCTGTCGTAAAGCGCCCTGTGCTTCTGGATTTTCCCGTCGATGAACTCGTATACGCATATTGCCGGCGTTTCGAATCTCATACCTTGCGAGGTAACTGCTTCAAGAATGTGCTCGTGGACAGCCCTATTTCCACTGACCGTGATCCCGATTCCGGCGTCTCTAAACTTTTTCTGCGGACTAGTCTGAGCTGCCCAAGTTATGAAGCGCCTTATCTCCTCCTTGCCTTTGAAGGTGCCTTCAGGCGTTACCCAGACCGCGTCTTCTGTAAGGAAAGAAAGCGTCTTCTGAACGTCCCCTTGCGTGAACGCCTCAGCAAAGCCACGTATGACACTTTCAAGTCTTTCCTCAGACATTTTGCTGACCCTTCCCAAGAAACCTCTATATCGTATCATATCTTGTATATAACGTCATAAGACACTAGGGCGTGCAGCGATTGTGCAATCGGAATCTTTTTTGTGTGCAACATCAATGATGCCTCTTGCTTGTCCCTTGGTTAGACCAGATATTTCTGCTTGCAGAATCGCATGCGTGCATATGTCTTCTTCAAAGGGATTCCAAAGACTTCATCTTCTTCTATCGAGGAAAGAAGATCAGCTATTGCCCTATTTTCCAGTATCCACTTTGAGATCTGAGTGATAGTTGGTTTCTCAGATCTGATCTCCCCAGCAACTCTAGCCGGAATCTCCTGTATCTCCACATGAGGCAATCTGTTGCTCAGGGATATAGCGCGCGCCAAAAAGGTATAGGGGGGTATAGTTTTTAGGAGGAAAATCATTCCTAAAAACAGCGTGCCAGAGAGGTTGTAACCCCATCCAGCACGCGCGGGGATGTGCGGCATCCTGAAAACTGCATTGTCATCCTTCGCATGAGGTCAGAGGAGCCGCCTCTGGTGCTTTTGGCGGGCTAGTGTTGACTAGGAAAGGCTAATATGTTGATTCTGTTTTTAGATTGCAAACCCGGATTGGCAGACGAAGATGGCAAGAAGCAGGATCTACTCTGGCCCCATCCTTATTCTGGGCGTGGTTCAGCTTATAGAGTCGATCGCCTTTTCGATACCGTTCTCATACTTTCCCAACTATGCGATCTCGCTGGGTGCCTCAGTTGCCTCTATAGGTCTCTTCACTTCGAGCTTCATGTTATCCATGGCTCTGCTCTCTCCTAAGCTCGGAGGCCTCTCAGATCGTATCGGCCGAAAGAAGATAATCATGTGGGGGCTCTTCGGCGACGTCGTACTAGGCATACTCACGGGCCTAGTTCCAGATTGGATCTGGCTTCTATTGATCAGAGTGTTGAATGGTGCTGGAACTGCGGCTGCGATGCTGCCCGCTGAAGCTCTGTTGATAGATATGGTTTCGGAACATAGGAGAGGCGAAGCGTCAGGTTTTGTCATGGCGTTGGGCATGATCGGAAGAAGTGTTGGCCCGGTCTTCGGAGGCTCTATACAGTGGACAGCTAAGTCGGTAGGGTTTAGTCTACTGGATAGCTATCGTTTCCCATACTTTGTGGATTCTCTGCTGGCTCTAGTGGCTTTGGTCTTGGTCGCCTACAAGATAAGAGATCCGGGATATGTTGCAGGAAAACCTAAGATCCGACCTGTTGACTGTAAGCCAGATAGCGGCAAGCTGTCTTTGTCAATCAAGGTCCTACTGCTCACGTCCTTTGTATCAGGCATCGGCTTCGGCTTCATTATGCCCATCAGCGTTCTGTTCTATGGCGACAAGTTTGGAATCGAACCAATTGAGATAGGCTTCGTTATCACCCTGACCGGTCTTGTAGGAATCGCAGCAAGTTGGCTCGCAGGACGAATCTCTGACAAGGTTGGAAGAAAACCGATGATAGCTCTGGGCGGAATAAGTGCACGCATATCGACTATAGCACTGCCATTAACTTCAGACATCAATCAAGCCGCTATCGTAATGAGTCTACGCAGCATAGCATTCAATCTCCTGATGCCAGCATCCAGAGCACTTCGTGCCGATATCGTGCCAGCCGAGTCAAGAGGCAAGATGTTCGGAATGTTCACCACCGCTTTCACTGCTGGTAGCATAGCGGGCCCCATAATCGGAACATGGCTGTATTCGCTCTACAGGTTTGAGACAGTGACCGTATTGGGATTCTTGTTTCCTGGTTACGGTATTTCTTTCTTGATCTACGGCATAATTGGAATAATATCAACAATTCTAATCTTGGCTTTTGTTCGCCATAGATAACTTGGACATCTAGTATTGAATCTACCTACTATAGTCTCCCGGATCTTCTGTGACACAGTGATCTAGCAGGCAACAGACGAATTTGGGAACTGTTTTTATTCTTCCTTTCTCTAAAGGTTCTCCATAACTGAATCTAGACGGGATGCTAGTGAGAGTCCTATTCGTCGAACCGCCGAAGGATTTCTGGTTCGTTATGGGCGAATATCTTCCTCCACCTCTGGGGATCTTGCAGCTAGCTGCCTACCTTGAAGAACAGAACGAAAGCGTAGACATAGAGGTCCTAGACTGTCAAGCTGCAAGAGTCAACTGGAGCTCACTGGAAAAGCGTATGGAATCCTTTCGCCCAGACATCGTCGCTCCCAGTGCTCTAGCTACGTGCAACACCTACACTGCGGCTCGAACTCTAGAAACGGCCAAGAAGATTGACCCAGATGTGACGACGGTTGTGGGAGGTCAACATTTTACCGCAACGGCCCAAGAAAGCCTTGGTGCATACCCACAGATCGACGTTATCGTACGCGGAGAGGGTGAGCAGACGATGGCTGAACTTGTTAGAACTCTGAAGAGGAGAAAGCCACTCTCAAAGGTCAAGGGAATCTCCTTTAGGCACGAAGAAAAGATCATCCACGCACCTAGCCGTCCGTTGATCAAGAATTTGGATGATCTGCCTTTTCC
>CAZBDB010000209.1:0-2979 GCA_964490655.1 uncultured Candidatus Bathyarchaeia archaeon
CACGAGAGAATGGAGAGAAACTCCCTATATTCTTTGCGGACTGAATGCGCTTCAACCAAAGGCGGATTTGCCACATCAACCGTGGCAAGCTTTCCCCTGTCTTCAGCTTCTGATCTTCCGTGAGATCGGTTTGAACTCAGAAATCTGCATGCATGGCCCATGCGCCTCTACCACGTCAACAGGATGACAGTGCGCGGGCTAGAAGGCCCCTATATTCGCTAAAATACGAGAGTTGAGCAATTGTAGCCGAGAACCTTGCGACCCTTCTCGGATAGCATCTGTTTCGCTTCTTCAGAAACCTGTGATGTCTCGCAGCAGCGTTTCAGAATCTCCAAGATCTCACGACTCTCTGGCGGCGTACGCCAATGAGACCATCCTTTCAAATCAACTTGCACCCCTTTGACGCTCGATTTCGCATATTATGTCACGGATTATCCAGACCACGCCTAACACTATTCCAATCAGGACGAATCCGTCGATAATCATCAATCTGAAATACCTGTTTGAAATTCAGAACTAAGTTTTCTTAAGACTTGTGAAATCAGATTCCGGAAATCTCTTATGTAGTTCAGATCCCCGAGGAGAACTGCGTTAGCTCTGTGATCTAGAGCAGGCTCCGCTCTGCTAAAGATGGGGGGATCTGCGGTTGGAGGCCTCAGCTATCTAGCAATATCAGGGGCTGCCCTCTTCTTCACTGACGCCTATGATGCCTCTTAGTATCTCGTAAGCTATTATGAGCGCACCTAAGACTATGCCCGCTGAGACTACTATATCAATGATCATGGCTAGGTTCCTCCATGCTTGCCCGCTGTGCGAGAAAGAGATCGGGGAAGAAAGGAAGATGCAGAAGCAAACCTCTTTCTCTTATGATTCACAGTTTCGGGGCACTAGGTAATTCTCATGAGAGTGAATTTAAGCTGTAAGAAACATTCTTAAGATGAGAAGCTACTTGTGCCCAACACAGGTTCAATCTTGCACTGGCAATGCCGCCTACTGACCTCAATCTGTTACCTTTAGATACCTTGTTATGCTATACAGTAGATGGTGACGTTTGTGGCAAAGGCAATGGTTATCAGCATTGTCGTTTTCTGCCTTTTCTTGGTTGCTGCTTGGTATGCTGTTAGTTGCTATTGGGGTACAGACACGACTGCGACCGAAAACGATGCCTCGAATGGTGCCTCATTGCCGGAAGGCGTGATGAAAGTTGAAGGTAGGTTTCTCTATGATAAGTGTGGCGAGAAGGTTGTCCTGCGTGGTGTGAATGCTATGATTGTCTATTGGGACAGGGAGGGAACTATCACTTTTCCTGAGATTGCCAAGACGGGCGCTAGTTGTGTTAGGATATTCTGGAAGTTGGATCATCCAACGCCGACCTCGGAGGAGCTTGACTTGGCAATCGCCAATTGCATTGCCAACGAGATGATCCCAATGGTGGGTTTGTGGGACGCTACAGGCGACTGGTCTAAGCTGGAGTTCTGTGTCGATTGGTGGACAAGTCCGGAGATAGTCGAGGTGGTCAAGAAGCACGAGGATTACTTGCTTGTGAATATCGCTAATGAGGCGGGCGATTTCTCTGTTACAGAGAAGGAGTTCCGAGACGGCTACGAGGCTGCTGTTAGTCGGATGAGAGCTGCAGGGATACATACACCTCTTGTGATTGACGCGGCCGGCTGGGGACGCGGTGAAGATTACATACTCAACACAGGCCTGCATCTGATAGATGCTGATCCAGACCACAACTTGATCTTCTCTTGGCATCCGTGGGATCCAATCAATCGAGGAGGCACCAAAGAAAGGATCAAAGCCGCGATCGATGCTTCGATAGAAAAAAACATCTGCATGATAATCGGCGAGTTCTCGCGCTGTGAGTTCTGTGATGACTGCGAAGGGAAGCCTATTGACTGGCAGTACATAATGGAGTATGCGGGAAAGAACGAGATCGGATGGCTGGCTTGGGTTTGGTGGTGCTGCGGAGATCCAGCTGATTGTCACTCAATAACGACGGATAAGATCTACGGTCATTGGAACAACCCTCCATGGGGTGAGGAGGTCGCAGTTACAAGTCCCTACAGTATCAAGAACACATCCGCAAGGCCTTACTCCATCGTACACGGCAACTGCCAGAACTCAACATCCACGAAAGAGAACACCTAACCGATCTCCCCGGTCTAGCTAGCTGGACTTCATTTCTGTCTCAACATAATCGGTTCCCATAGGCAAAGCTTTAATGGCATTGGTCATACTGACTGATTGGATTTGTATGTCACAGACACATAAGTTAGACAAGGTCAAAGTGCTAGTCACGACGGATGTCCTCAAGGAGGAGCATCTGGAAAGGATATCAAAGGTCTCGGGGAAGGTGGAAGTCGAGAGGCGCTTAGACAGGAAGGAGATTCTCGAATCCGCAGAAGACGCCAATGTTCTTGTTGGATGGCTCTTCGACAACGAGATCTTCCACTCAGCCAAAGAGCTCGTTTGGGTGCATGCCGCTAGTGCAGGCGTTGACAGATTCCTTTTCCCAGAGTTCGTTGAGAGCCCTGTCATACTGACCAACTCAAGTGGCATTCACAGAGCTCCAATGTCTGAGGTCGCTGTGGCCTTCATGCTCTGCTTCGCGAAGAACCTGCCAGCGTTCATGAAGCTGAAAGCAGAGAAAAAGTGGGTTAAGAAACCGAATCCTTTGAGAGACGTTGACGAGCTGACCGGCAAGACACTCGGCGTTCTCGGACTAGGGAACGTGGGCATGGAAATCTCTTTTAGAGGAAAGTGCTTCGGTATGGAAGTCATAGCTGTCGATCATCGAGTTATTCGGACACCGAGCTACGTCGACGAAGTGATGGGTCTCTGGGGCTTGAATACACTCCTAGCTAAGTCTGATTACTTGGTCATAACAGTTCCACTGACGTCGTCATCGAAGCACATGATAGGCGAGAGAGAACTGAGACTGATGAAATCCAATGCTTACATCATAAACATCTC
>CAZBDB010000210.1:0-2912 GCA_964490655.1 uncultured Candidatus Bathyarchaeia archaeon
AATGGTGTTCCTTTCGTTTTCCGTCGATTTTTCCCTTCTTTTCCGTGTGTCTTGGTAGCAGCTTGATTTGAGGAACTATCTGGGGATTCACGGAATATATTGGAGACCCATCTGAACTGAATGAGTCTGTCTTTCCAACCCAAGTTAGCACAGGGCGTAGTTTGATGTGAACACCATTTGAAAGGAGATATTCATCTGCTGCAACCCTCTTCGCGCGTGCTAAGATCCGATACACGAACCCATCCCCGACCTCAACACTGTCCACAGCTTCTCTAAGTTCGCCAAAGCTAATACCGAGCACATAAACCCCTCAAAGAGATTTTTCTGGAAAGGAGCTCATTGCTAAGCCCGTTCAGCAAGCAGACGCCAGAATAACAGCTGTTCAGGAGTCAATACGCACGATAAAAACACGACGAACAAACCGTAAACCGTCCCGTGATTGTTCTTGCAGCGCCAGAACTCAAATAGACAGACACCCTGAACAGCCGAGCACGTAGGAGAATGTCGCCACAGGCAATACCAGAACGTCACAAGAGGAGAAGAGGGGGATATAGGATCTGGAAAGAGGGGTCTTTCTTCGACCTAGAGGGGGGTATCGAATTTGACAATAGTAAAACTTTGGTCGGAATTGCCGGAGTCCATTTTGTAGTTGCTGAACTTTCACGGCGAGGTTGGATAGCTTTACCTACAATACGGAACACCGCTGGTATAGATATCTTAGCTCACAAAGGTGACAGGAGCAACCAAATACAGGTCAAGACGCGAGAGAATGCTAGGCGCTGGGTATTGGGTAAGAGTGCTGAGCAGTTGCTTAGTGAGGATCTGTTTTATGTCTTTGTCAATCTTAAGCAGCATGAGTCACCTGAATACTTTATCTTCCCTTCCAGCATAGTCAGTAGTTACGTCACTAGAACACATAGACTGTTCTTAGAAGCTGGCGGAAAAGACAATCCTATGCGAGCCTTTCCCAATGCTTACGGAAAGATTGACCTAGATAGGCATGAAAGCAACTGGGAAATATTAGAGCAGGCACAGAAAGAGCAGAAGGAGTAGTTAGGCAACATACCTTCGTTTTTCGGAAGGCGGAATCAAAACAATCTTCTTGCCGTCTTTACCCGATATGGCAAGTCCATGTTCTCTAACGTACTCCTCCCATATCCGCAATTTTTCTTTCAGTTTGCGCTGACATTCATCACAGAATGGGACAAGCATTACGAAAGGAGGATTAAGGGGAATCCATTCGATTTTCTCTTCACTGCTTGCTTCTTTATGGCATTGTATACAGGAAAACGTTACAGCAACCTTTTAGCTAGCTAGCTAAATAGAGTTCCCTTATTGATTCCTTTATCCTCACGAGACACTAGGGCAATAGAAATCTAGCGGGCACAAGAAGATTGTATACCTTATGCGATATCTTAGAGAGATTAAGGGTGAAGAAATAACTAAGAGAATTCTGTCTATATCGTTTAAGGACTCTGAACCTAGAGCGAAGAAGGTTAAGTAAGCGAAAGTGGTAGAATACTAAAGTTGACTTCCCTATAAAAGTTTATATGGCGAGAAGCGTCATTGAAATGTCTAGTGGGTGTTATTATGGCTGGGATGGACCTGAATCGGATGAAGATGATGGGAACCACAACCGTTGCGCTGAAATGTGTTGACGGAGTTGCGATGGTCAGTGACACGAGAGCTGTGTTGTTCCCAGGCTTCATTGCGTCCAAAGCCGCTAAGAAGATATACAGGATAACAAGGAACGCTGGGATGACGATTGCGGGGCTGCCAGCTGACGCTCAAAATCTACTGGACCTGTTGAGGGCAAATGCAAGCATATACCAGTTGCATAGGAAGAGGATTATACCTGTCCGCTCTGTAGCTGGCCTAGCATCGAACATCCTGTTCTCACGTCGGCTCTTCCCATACATCATCCAAGTAATCATCGGCGGCTACGACACGGAGGGCTATCACATCTTTTCCCTGGATCCTTTTGGCAGCGTGATCGAGGACAACTTCGTCTCAACCGGCTCAGGTTCACCAGTTGCGTATGGCGTCCTGGAGAACGAGTACAAGGACGGCGCCAAGATCATCGATGGTCTACCTATAGCGGCTAGAGCCATCACAGCAGCTATGAAACGCAACGTATACACTGGAGACGATTACAACGCCGCTACTATCACCGAGAAGGACGGTTATGTAGAGCTGACCAAGGAGCAGAAGAAGAAACTGCTGAACAGGTCGGCCTCCTAGACGACGTCTTCTGAGTTATTGAAGGTACTTTACCAGCTGCGTGAGTCTCCTAATCTTCCTGATTTCCTCTTTGTTTCCATCATCCCTATCGATTAGTACAGGGAACAATCCAGCCCTAGCAGATCCTTCATAGTCAGTTTCAACCGTATCTCCCACAAAGATCGTCTCATGATTGCTGACGCCTAGCTTATCCAAGGCGAAGTCAAATATTTGCCTGTTAGGCTTTGGCTTCCCAACCGCGTCGACACCGACCTCAAGCTCGAAGTATCCGGCAAATCCAACCTTGGACATGATATCGTCTATGTCCTTCTTGAATCCATTGGTGACTATTCCAGTCTTGAGGTCGTGCCGTTTAAGATACCTGAGCGTCTCCTCAACATCTGGGTAGAGCTTCACATCCGCGTAATCCCACCATTTCTCCAAGATCACTCTTGCCAGATATTGGAGGTCTCTTTTGATCTTGAGCCCTTTGAGTATTCCCAGATTCCACTTAATCCAGAATTCATCATATGGCATCGCGTAATCTTCTAGGCTCATTTCACTCTCGGTCTTGATGTGAGCAGCAGCTATGTCTGATAACGTCCTCTGAATCCCATGGGCCTCCAGAATCCTCCTAATGATCTCCGGAATAGGCGTCGTATCGATCAAAGTTCCTCCCAGATCAAAGAGGA
>CAZBDB010000211.1:0-2880 GCA_964490655.1 uncultured Candidatus Bathyarchaeia archaeon
TCGTGTATGTGGATCGTTCCGGACATGTGGGCGTCGGCTAGCTGTAGTGGAAGCGAACTCAGAAGAGAGTACTGGTCGAAGATGTTGTCAGCAGCAAGCTTGTGAATGGTCTCGGGATTGTGCTGGAGGTTAGCGTTCTCTTTCGTGCCCTTCGTTATGAGCTCTCCAACATCGTATACTGGGAGGCCGAGCCTTGTGTACTTTGCCCTCGCCTCCTCAAGGTTGCTCTCGAGCAATATGACGCAGACAAGCTCCCTTATTAGGGGACCTGAGAGAAACTTCAGACCCATCTGCCTTATCCTGCTCTCAGCTGTTAGGGCGATCTTCTCTGCGACCTCCTCTGATAGAGCCGTCTCTCTTACTAGAGAAGACGTTATCCTGTCGACATCAAAATCCTCGAATTCTATCTTTGAAGTCCTGACTTTCGGGAAATATTTGAGGAAATCCACAGTGAGATCAGTGTACATGCAACAAGTCTCCGTGACGTAACTGTTACATGGTCTACAAATTTAAAGTTTTGTGTATAAAAACCTGTATAAGAAATCTCCCAAATACGGCGCTCAAAGGCTCAAAAGAGCAGTTTTTAGGCTTTTATCAAAGCTTAAATGTCCACCGCCTGTGTGAACCGAGGGCTCAGGCGAGCGACGGTGTTGACGGAGCCGCAGACGGGGCACTTGACCATATTTCCACGGAAAGTCTTCTGGCAGTTGCTGCAGTATATTATGCCCACGTTATAGGTGTAGAATCCGACCGAATGCATATCAACTATCTTCTTTGTCGTGGAGAGGAGTCCCTCCGGATCAGCCTTGGCACCCTTTACTGGTAGCATCGCCAAGTGACCTCCGGGAGTCAACCGATGGAACTTCCCTTCCAAGCTTAGATAGTCGTCAAGCGGAATCTCGCCCGCGTTCGGGATAACTGTTGCGTTTGTGTAGAAGGGCCGATTCTTATCCCCTTGAGCCTTGACCGCCCCCCATCCGTATCTCTCAACATCCAGCGAGGCCAACCTCTCAGACGCCTCCAAGTTAGGCGTCAAAGACAGCGCATAACGAGCGTCATATCTGCCGGCATACTCTCGGACGATCTTGGAGAGGTACTCGAAGATCTCCTCGGCCAGGCTTATGGCTTCCTTGTCCTTGCAGATGTCCTTTCCACCTAGCAATTCAACGGCCTCGTTCAAACCCACAAGGTTGATCTGTCTTAACGCTCCCTCAAGCCTACAGTAGGGGTCTCCCCTTTCCTGCGCAAAGAAAGGTAACAAACCCTCCTTCACCCGCCGCCCTATTATCAGATATTTCATCTCCAATGCCCTCAGAGCCTTCTCCGAAACATCGTACAGGTTCTCAAAGAATGCACTCTCCTTCCCTTCACTCTCGTAAACGGCTCTCGGGACATTTAGGATCACACTGTCTATGCTCCCGGTTCTCATGGTATCCAATTCCCAGTCTCCCTTCCAATCGTCTGCAAACCTTGAGCCGGCGGCCGTGTAAGACGCGAAGGCCTCACTACTAGGAGACAGATTAGCAAAGAAGACAGCCCCCCTCTCCGCCATCAACCTATGGGCCTCATGAAGCAGACGCTCACAGTCGTCCTCTTGCAGCACCTCAGGGCGTACCTTGAAGATCAATCGTGGATTGAGGACTGGTTTGGACTCCTCAAGCATCACATCTAATAGGGCGGATGCAACGAGGCGGCTCTCCTCGGCGAAGTCCGAGTAGACGCCCAAAGCTTCTCCATTCTTACCTACAGCTTGACTCTCCGCCAGAAAGTGAGGGATTGCAGGTTCAACTCCCAAGCAGACGTCTGTTGGGGCCGTGTGATTGACCTCGACCATGAAGAGGCGGAGCTGCTCCTTGACCTCATCAAGTTTGAGGCCTTTTACGAAGGGTGCGAGGAAAACGTTGAAAAAGTCAATAGTCTGTCCACCGGAGAGCTCTGAAAATGCAAGTCTCAGAATGTCCACGGTCATCGAGAGAGCGGATCTGAGATTCTTAGGAGGGGGACTTGAGAGTGGCATAGAAGGCTCTTCGAGCTTTACGCCAGCCTTCATGAAGAAACGTAGATCATGCAAGAATTCGTTCGGCATCAGAATCCAATATCCAAGATTGTTTAGGTGGAGAGCGCCTGAGATGTGCGCATCCGCCACATCTCTCGGCAATATACTGAGAAGTGTGTACTCTCCAATAACCGCGTTCCCAGCGGCTTTGTGAACCGTCTCGATGTCCAAGCCGGCTGAGCTTGCCTCATTTATGATTTTGGTGACGTCGTAAACCGGAAGGCCTAGTCGGGTCAGCTTGTGGCGGTACTCCTCCAAACCTCTCTCTACGAGTATCGCGTTAACGAACTCTCGGATGAGGGGAGCTGTGAGATACTTTGCCTTTATCTCTTGCAGTCTTTTCTCGGTCTCTCTGGCGATCTTCTGAGCGAGGTCCGCAGGAACCTCGGCCTCTTTGATCAGCGACTCCGCTATCTTGTTCCTATCGAAGTCCTCCATGGCGAGGCGGGAAGTTCGGACTAGCATTCTTCTCTTGTCATAGGCGGCTTCTTCGAGCTCGTCGGTGAAGTCGACTATCTTCCTGCCGAGCTCCGTAAGACGGTATTTTCTAGTCTCCACATCTGGTTCGATCAAGTCCATTTTGAGAAGCTGTTTGAGATGGTAGGCGAACCTTCCGGCGTCTCTGACGGGACTGAGGCGGAGGAGGTTCATAATCTCTGTATACGAGAGGGGGCCTCGCTCGAGAAAGAGAGTCAACATTTTCAGCCGCAAGGGGGATGAGACTGCCTTCAAGACCCTAACGCCTAGGTTCTTTCTCCGAGGCAAAATTTGACACCACAATCAATTCATCTAATAGTGCATAGATCCATTTAAGATTTAGAATC
>CAZBDB010000212.1:0-2864 GCA_964490655.1 uncultured Candidatus Bathyarchaeia archaeon
GCGATGGGCAAGGCATTCGATGATCGGATAGGAGCCTTCATCATCATGGAGTCGATACGAAGGATCAAGGAGGACAAGATAGAGCATCCTAACACTGTGTTCGGAGCTGCAACGGTGCAGGAAGAGGTAGGGCTCAGAGGCGCCCAAACCGTCTCTCACGTCGTCGATCCAGATGTTGGGATAGTTCTAGAGGTTGATATAGCTGGCGATGTTCCGGGGATAAAGCCGTATGAGGCTCCGACTAAAGTTGGGAAGGGGCCAACCGTGCTTACCTATGACAGGAGCATGATACCAAACCAGCCCTTAAAGGAGTTCGTCATTGAAACCGCTGAGAAGGCAGGGATACCACTCCAGCTCTCTCAAATCGCAAGGGGAGGAACCGATGCTGGAAGAATCCATCTGAACAGGGCTGGTTGTCCAAGCGCCGTCATAAGCGTTCCAACGCGGCACATCCACAGCCATGTTGGGCTTCTTGGCTTGGATGATGTCGAGAACGCCGTCAGGCTCGTCGTCGAGCTGGTAAAGAAGCTAGACAAGAAGACGGTTGAGAGTTTCACATCTATCTAATCATCCGAGAGGTATCTTGCGCATACGCCGCTGTTCCTATGAATGCTAACAGCATTGTTACTTGAATATCATTCTGCAGATGGTATCCAATTCTTCCTAAGCTTACACACCATCGTGTAAGCCGGATCGAAAACGTTACCGACCTCATATTCGACACATTGCCCTAGTAGGATATGGATGGCTCGTGCGTCCAGATCGAAGTCCTCCTGAAGCCAACGTATCATCTCAGTAGTAGCGTGCTGAAGAGCTTGATCCAACGGACGAGCATTGCCAACTGTCAGAATGTACTCCTCGTTCTCAGCCCGTGGCCAGTTGATCTTCTTTCCTTTGAGCAGTCCAACGGTGAACTGTACATCGAAGGATACCTCTATGCCAGTACCCACTATCTCCCCGTCTCCCTGCACAGCATGTCCATCTCCCATGAATAGTAGACCCCCAGGGACGAAAACGGGAAAGTAGACACTCACTCCAGCTACGAATCCCCTATAGTCCATATTGCCTCCGTGCGCTGCGGACGTAGCGGAGGAAATGGCCTGTTCCCTAGGAGGGGCTACACCTAAGCATCCCAACATAGGCTTTGACTGCAGAGTAAGGGGACCGAGTTTTGTCTCAGGTTTGACCAATGTAGCTGTTCCCTTTTTCAGGTCTAATTCCCACTCAGCCTGGACGCCAGGTTGGCGTGGCGGCATCTTTGGCACGTAATACGGATCAACTACGTTCGAGGCGATGATGGTAGAACTCCGTCCTATACGTCTGTTCGGCCACAATTTGTCAAGGTGGACAACCAGCGTATCTCCCGGCTCTGCTCCTTCAACGTAGAAGGGTCCGGTTTGAGGATTGCCGCCGACGGTCACTTGCCGGTCAGATGCATCTCGGCCAGCGTTGTCCACGGTTGTTGTGACTACTGTGTCACCTTCGGCTATTCGTAACACTGGCTTGTAGGAACCGAACGCTCTGTAATAGACATCGGGTCGAAAATTGTGAATAGCCATTGCTGTTTCACCTTCTTTTGATTGTACTCAGAACTCCTCTTAGAATCGAGGAGTCTCTTTAATATTTTCTTGACTGCTAGCTTATTATTGAGAGGATAACGTCGGGGCTATCTGCTCTGCTTTGTTCCCGGTGAAGAATAGTCTCGTCTGCCCCTTTGCCTGTACGTCTAGTGCTCGGACTTTCGCAACTATTGGAAAGTCCTTCGTTACTAAGCCTAAGACTAGACAATAGCGGCGCGGGAGATCCCTAACTATGGAGATCGCTGTCTCAGCATCAACTTTCGCGGCTCTAGAGACAATCTCCAAGTCGTGTTCATTGATGAAGTTGAACAGGAAGACGTTGTCGGCTTGCCGATAGATGTTCTCCTTTATTGTGTTAGGCTGGTTCGTGATGAAGGTTGTGAAGACCCCGAAGTGCCGCATCCTCGTCACAATGTCATCCCAATATGTTTCCCTCAGATAGAGGTGAGCCTCTTCGGCAAGGAGGAAGACTGGCCTAATCCTCTCATTAGATAGAAGTTCCTGCAACTTGCCTAACATGTACTCGACAACTATCTGACGATCCGTGGATGACGCACTGCTCAGATTGACCACTATCGCTCCGCCATCTTTCGCCGAGAAGAAAATCTCCTCCAAGATGACAGCCTCGGCCATGTTATCGGTAAAGAAGCGCGTGTGCAGTAGAGCATAGTAGCGGGAAAGAAGCGCGTCCTTGACATGTTGGTTGCACTTCCAGTTTCTTATTGCCTCACCTAGATCGTGCAATGTTAGGGTTCCCCTCTCTCTAAGGAACTTCCATATGCGTCTGAACTCGCGTGAGGAGGCCCCGGGAAGGTTCAAGGCGAATGTCAAAATCTTCATCATTACAAAAAGGTTTGCTTGAGATAGGGATACCTTGAAATTGTCTCCGGGGGTGAGGGCGTGGATCTTTCTATGATACCGATTCTTCTCCCCATCAGCTGCCAAGCCTAAGTTGATATATTCGCCGTTCAAGTCTAGGACGATAACGGCTGCCCCGTGATCGAGTAGTCCCAAGACGAGTATCTTGGAGAGGTGGGACTTACCGGTTCCCTTTCGCCCGGTTACTATGTTCAATCTCCCATCAAGCGCATGCGCGTCTATGATGAATCTTGTGGACTCGTCAGTCTCTCCCAAGTATATTGGGAGATCTCCGTTCATTCCCGTCAATTCGATCAACCTGCTTATCGGAAGCTTCCTGATCGTCGACTGAGTTCTGGAGGGAAGCCATGAACTGTCAGAAAGCAACTTTCCCTCCTCCACTGTGCCATGAATCTTGCAGATGAG
>CAZBDB010000213.1:0-2834 GCA_964490655.1 uncultured Candidatus Bathyarchaeia archaeon
ACCAAGTGCACTAACGCGGATTTCATATAGAAGACTATCAACTGCAACATTTACACTACTTTCGTTGACCATGGCGAAGTTGATAGAGATGACAGGTTGTCCATGCCTAAAATGTACAGTTGAAGTAATGGTGATCTCCTCAGTTGGATGCATGTCTCTCAACGGCTTTGTTCTCTGTTCCGGCTCGCCTTCTACGCTGTAGGCTCCATGAGGTAGGATTTTTCTCAGTTCAAGTTTTCTGAAGCCCTTCCCAGCTTGTCTGAGGAAGAGAATGGTCGATCCTATGGAATAGATGGCGAGTAATGCCAGGAGAAGTACTTGGATCACGTTGCCTCGAGCTGAGGGGATGAGCGTGAAGGGTGTTAGGGCAAGTGCTAAGAAGATGAAGAATATGCTCATTGATTTGATGGACATCTGGTTGCTTAGGTCATATGGTGGTAGGTAGGCTCCGACCAAGACACCTGCTGAATTCGCGATTAGCAGAATCAGAGGTAGTGTCGCCGCGATCATCCACTCAGAAGGTGTAATCTCGAAGACCAAACCGGTCACCAAGACCATAGGGGCCAGCGAAGCGGCTGAGATGGTCAAGGCAAATAGGAATTTCCCGTAAGCTACGGCACGATCTTTGAAAGGGAAAGCTTTGAGAAGCCAGAGCTTCCATGATTCTCGGCTGAATGAGCTAAGTGAAGTGATGAACGGTAGAACAGCAAGGAAGATGACGAACTCCCTAACGAAGGCCTTGATAAAGCCCAGTCTAGCTTCCAACTCGGGAATCGGTTGGAAGGGTAAGAATGACTCGAGAAGATACCATGCGGCAAATGAGACCGCGTACATCAAGGTGAAATCCAGGAGAGAGAAGTCGACTAGAGCTCCCCTCAAGGTAAGCTGGATATCCTTCAAAAAGACCACATGCGAAGGCTTCTCCCATTTCGATAGCCTGTTAAGGAACCTTCCGATCTGAGACCTAAGAGGATCCAATCGATCACGAGGAAAGGCACGAGGCGGCAAGTTCTCAGGATAATAGGGTCCCGAAGCCAAGTACGTGAACGCTAGGGCACCTATTAGGAAGCCGCTCAATGAGAACAGGGAAAGGAGAGTTCCATCTGCTCTGCCTAGCATGAATTCCAGAACCAAAGAAGCAGTCAACGCACTCGGCATATGGTTCCAAAGAGCCAGAGCACCCTCGGTGAAGACTGCTGTACAGGGCCAAAATGTGTGATAGACGTTCAAGACAATAATGAAGAGAACGATTGCTGAAAGAGTGACCATCAGGATCTTCATGAACCTTTTGAGTCGAGGAGACAGCCTTGAACGGAGAAGCTCTCTCATAGAGTGGACCGCATAACTGGTAGCTTGGAGAAATTCTATGTAGAGTGTCAACGTCACTAGAGCTGCGGCGACTAGAATAGGCAGAGAGCTAAGCCTCAACGAGATTGGCAGGATAACCAAAGCCGCGAAGATAATGAGGGATAGCCTTGATACGAGGCTTCTGATACATTTCGCCGTGATGATGCTTCGTGAATCGATGGGCGTCGAGGCTAGAATCTTAGTATCTACTTGACCTAGGTAGCTGCCAACCCCCTGGTTGAAAAGGCTTCCTAGGACAGTGCAAAGAAGCAACAATGAGAAGAGCGTAGTTAAGATGTCACACACGATCGCTTCCGACTCAGCCAGAACTTGAGGATAGTTGCCTAGAAGGAGGTATTCGGGCGCCAAGGCGAGAGAATACCCGATGAAGAAGCATGCGATGAATGATGCCGCGTAGCTGAACAAGTAACTGGGCTTCTTCACATTTAGCTTTAGGGCTGATTTGAGCATTCGAAGCTCATATTCAACCATTAGCAGAGTCCTGCTGGCGATTCAACCTCACCTCATTGTGAGTGCTAGGAAAGCATCCTCAAGTGAGGCATACTCTCCGACTCTAGCTTCAACCTTCAACTCTTCTGGGCGTCCCGAGGCCACCGATCGCCCCTCATTTATGACTGTAACCTCGTCGCAGAACTTCTCAGCTACCTCCAGAACGTGCGTTGAGACGACTACTGTGTTTCCTTCTTTGACTCTGACCTCTAGAGATTCTCTGAAGAGTCTGCTCGAAGCGGGATCTAGACCGTAGAAAGGCTCATCCAGCAAGATCACCTCAGGCTCATGAATCAGAACAGAGCAGACGACTACGCGTTGCTTGAGGCCGTGCGAAAGGGCTCCGCAGAACGTTTGCTCAACCTGTTTCAAATCAAATAACTCCAAGTGTCGGTCGATCCGTTCGTCCAGTTCTACCCTTGGGACAACGTAAGCCCGGCCGATCAATTCCAGAAACTCTCTCACCGTCAACAGCTCGTAGATCGCGGGTTCCTCGGGTAGATATCCGATCGACAACTTCGCTTTCTGAGACTCTTTGACAACATCGTAGCCTAGTATTCGTGCAGTGCCGCTCGTCGGCTTGATCACACCCGAGAGAATATTTAGAATGGTCGTTTTGCCAGCTCCATTCGGACCTACGAAGCAGTGGATTGAGCCGCAACCCACGTGGAGGTTCAGTCCGTTGACGGCAACATGATCAGCGAAGCGCTTGGTCAGATCAAAGGTTTCGATAGCGTATTTGGGCATACTCTCTCAACAAAGGAGTGCAAAGAGTGGCTAAAAAAGTTGAGGTATAGAACAGAATCAGACAATCATTCGCCTATGACTTTTACTAGGACCCTCTTCCTTCTCTTTCCATCGAACTCTCCGTAGTATATCTGCTCCCATGGGCCTAGATCCAGTCTCCCATTGGTTACCGCGACAACGACTTCCCTTCCCATGATCTGTCTCTTCAGATGAGCATCCGCGTTGTCTTC
>CAZBDB010000214.1:0-2826 GCA_964490655.1 uncultured Candidatus Bathyarchaeia archaeon
GCTCCCATAAACTCCAGAAATTCATGGGCGCTTAGCTTCTCATACAGTCCGGGAGACTCTGCAAGCAGCCCTGTAAGCCGTTTCACGTCTATTCCTTGTTTGAGGATGTCGTAGCCGTTAACAGTCGCCGTGCCGCTCGTAGGCTTTATGATGCAATTCAACAAGCGAACCGACGTCGTCTTGCCCGCCCCGTTCGGCCCTAGCAGTCCGAAGGTTTCCCCTTCATGGACTTCGAGGTTGAGTTCATCAACTGCCTTTATCTCCGCAGACTTCCCATAGTACTTTGACAGTCTATCGGTACTGATCACGGCTTTCATATGACATCATCGTCATTTGAGTTCTTTCTCAGGAACGATTCCGGCTTAAATATCTTCCTTTTTCAGGCTCATCAATATGTCGCGTATCTCACGGAGGGTTATCAACATCTCGTCATCCAAGCCTTCCATCCTTGGTACAGGCTCTTCAACACGGCGAACAACCTCAGTTCCGGTTACGTAGGGTTCCCTGAACTTCCTGAGCTCATTGAGGATGAAGTCTCGAATCTCCTCATAGAATACGATGCCGTCCAACTTGATTTCTGGACCTGTCTGATGGCTTCCTGAGTATCCCGCAGTCTCTACATGGACCGACCCAATTCCGAACAGCCGATCGAAGGGTCCTGCCTTGCTAGATACATTTGTGATCGTCCTGAAGGGAACATGCTTCCGGGTTACGGTGACGACTCCCTTCTTAACGTAGATCTCCGGCATAGTCTCGCCAGACTCGGATTTCACCGAGTACTCGATGCTCCTAAAGTAGAAAGGTATGTAGATCAAAACAGGTACCAACCAAATCAGGTTGGAGACGATTGTCCAGAAGCTTAATGGTGTGAACCAGATGCTGATGTGTTCAGTGGCACGGTACTTCACGGGATCCAGATACGCAGCCAGAGAGATTATCCCTATGTAACCTAGGCATACTATCAGCCAGATCGAGACTGCCGCAGCTATGGCGCCGACCCACATAGAGTGTAGGAACGCCCTTGATGGCTTGAAGATCCTCCCGCTTCTCACCTTGTCAACAGGAGGCTTGATAACCTTCACCCCAACTTCATTTCCCATACCTAATCACCTTCTTTTTTTTCTCCTATATCGAGGAATCTCCTTTGTAGCAAGCTTGCTGAAAATTGCGAGGGACTGTTCAGTCATGAGAAGCTCCTCCTCATCCGGCCTCAGTGCAGTGTTGTATTCCTCTATGATGGTGTCCAACGCTTCTCTGCATTCAGCTTCCTTTGGACAATCTGGGCACAGCTTCCCAGCATAGGAGTCATGCTTGTACCAGACTATGATCCCAAGTCTCTCGGTGTATACCATATACACCTGCGCGTTCGCCTGATAGTCGAAGCCGATCAGAAGACCCCTGTAGTCCAATAGACCCTCAATGTCGAGACGGTGGCTGTCAGCATGCTCCACTAGCGCCTTAGATATCTTGCTTCTAGCTCTGTTGAGCACCCGCGACACATAGGAGGGGCTCCACTCCTCCTCACGCTCCTCCGCGATTGTGCTGGTCGGCTTGCCCTTGTGAAACTCTTCCCAGACAATCGATTCGTGATTTGAGAGCAGCCCCATCTTTTATCCCTCGCACATCAATACCATGTCTAAAGACGATGGTAATTCTTGTACGTACAATTGGTAAACATTTACTTATAAATGTTTCTATTTTGGAAAGTCTGACGGTAAAGATTATCGGAGAGCGATGATCACCAGAAGCGGCTATGAAGTCTTCCGCTTTCAAATTCACGTGGCAAAAAGACTTTAAGGACTAGAAATACCTTGGTTCAGGTGTCGAGGCTATGGGAAAGACGGTCAGAATCGGTGTTGTAGGCCTGGTCCATGATCATGTATGGGGCGTTCTGAATCAGTTTGCGGCTGTTGAAAACGCTGAAGTTACATGTGCCGCCGATGTGAACGAGCCGTTACTTGAGAGGGCTAGGAATCTCGGCATCAAGAAAACCTACAAGCATTATGAAGACCTTCTTGACAAGGAGAAGATTGAAGCGGTGATCGTATACACTGAGAACAGCCGCGCCGCAGATGTAACTGAAGCGGCCGCAGAGCACGGATTGCATGTTATGGTGGAGAAGCCTATGGCTGCGAATCTTGAGCAGGCCCAGCGGATGTATAAGGCTGCGGAGAGATCGGGGATTAGACTGATGGTGAACTATCCGACGACTTGGAATCCCGTAATAAGGCACGCTGGTGAGTCGGCTCAAGAAGGGCTTATCGGCAAGATCTTCCAAGTCAGGTATAGAGCGGGTCACAAAGGGCCGAAGGAGATAGGGTGCTCCCGATACTTCTATGAGTGGCTCTATGACGAGAAGCTGAACGGAGCCGGAGCCTTCATCGATTTCTGCTCTTATGGCGCCAACATCTGCCGTTGGATCTTGGGTGTTCCACAGCAGGCTGTAGCCCTCGGGGGAACTTACATTAGAGATTACCTCACTGTTGAGGACAATGCTGTGCTGCTTATGGGGTATGAGAAGGCTATGGGTATAGCTGAGGCTACATGGTCACAAACCGGAGGAGGAGGGCCACTGCAGTATCCGTTGATGTTGAAGGGAAGCGAAGGAACAATAGCTGCTGGGCAAGATATCCAAGTCTACACATCTGAGAAGCAGTGTTGGGAAAGGATTGAGCCTCCACCGTTAGAGAAGGCAAATCAGAATGGTCCAGAGCACTTCGTTACCAGCATCCTAGAGGAAAAGCCTTTTCAGGGTTCAGTGTCAGCATCATACAACTTGGATGTCCAAGCTGTCCTTGAGGCTGGGCTTGTCTCGATGCGTGAAGG
>CAZBDB010000215.1:0-2824 GCA_964490655.1 uncultured Candidatus Bathyarchaeia archaeon
GCATGACCAATGTTGTAGGTCATGTTTGAGAGGTCCACCTTCTTGGGAAGAACGGATCGAGCTAGGCCAGTGCTGAAGTGTATGTCTGGAATCGCGATCGCAAACCCAACGTTCTCGGGTAGCGACAGGCCGATGATGCTAAGTGGATGATAAGAGCTGACTATAGTGAAGCCACCTAGGATCGCGGATGATACATTGTCCGCGTGAGCGGCGCCGGCAGATGCAACTTCACCTTTAGCTGCGAACCCTATTAGCTCTAGCTTTGATAGTCCGAGATCCAACAACTCATCGATCGCCACAGCAGCTGCAGCTGCACTGGCCGCACTGCTTCCCAAACCGCTCCCAGGCCTAATGCCTTTCTCAATCTTCATCTTGATCCCGCAACGGCTCTTCGAGGTCTCCAACAGAGCCTTGGCAACGATTCCAGCCGTGTTCTGCTCTGGTGCAACCGGAATGGAAGCGGAGCCTAAGCCCTCGACGCTGATCTCTATACGCCTCTTCTCGATCTTTTCGACGTAGACGGAATCGTGAAACGCATCCAAGGCTACGCTGAAGACATCGAAACCCGACCCAAGATTTGCCGAAGTAGCTGGCGCCACAGCCTCAACTGCTCGAGCATTCATCCAACCACCATCAAGCGAGCAATATGCAACTAAGATTATCTTGCCAGTTTCTATTTAAGGAAAACTTATTAACATCAAGGAATTTGTACTAGAGAGATCTGAATGAGCTTGCATTGGCACGCCAAGAGCACAGAGGACACACTTCGAACTCTCAATACCTCCGTTCAGGGTCTGACCAACGAAGAAGCTGACCGGCGACTGGTAGAGTATGGACCCAACGAGCTGAAAGAGGCAAAAAGAATAACGGCTCTAGAGATATTCTTCAGCCAGTTCAAAGACATCTTTGTGATAATGCTCATCATTGCAACCGCCATTGCATACTACGTCGATTTTGCACAGAACGAGATGCCAACTGACGCCATGACGATAGCTGCGATCGTTGTTCTCAATGCCGTTGTGGGTTTCATTCAAGAATACCGGTCGGAAAAGGCTATAGAGGCAATGAAGAAACTGACGGCGCCAAAAGCTCGGGTGATTCGAGATCAAAAAGAATCAGTTTTGCCAGCTAGAGAAGTGGTGCCCGGAGACGTTCTTCTACTTGAAACCGGCGACCGCATCGCAGCAGACGCCCGATTGATGGAGGTCGTGGATCTACTGACAGACGAAGCGGTTCTGACAGGAGAATCCACTCCAGTAGACAAAGGAACGGGCGTTCTCGATGAAAACATGCCTGTCGGAGACAGGAAGAACATGATCTTCACGGCTACTCATATAATCTATGGCCGTGGAAAAGCCGTAGTGACCTCAACGGGCATGAGAACTGAGTTTGGAAAGATCGCTGAAATGGTGCAGACGCTTGAGGAGGAGGAAACACCTCTCAAACTCAAGCTTGAGAGATTTGCTAAGAAACTGGGAATACTCGTCGTAGTCATATGTGCTGGAGTCTTTGTTCTGGAGCTCCTGAATCCAGCGAGACCAGGCACAGTGATAGAGAACTTCTTGACTGCTGTTGCTCTAGCGATTTCGGCCGTGCCGGAGGGTCTGCCAGCTGTAGTCACCGTTACATTGGCTTTAGGCGCTCGAGAGTTGGCGACACGGAACGCCGTAATCAGGCGGCTATCTTCTGCTGAAACCCTCGGCGCAACTACCATAATCTGCTCCGACAAAACTGGCACTTTGACGAAAGGCGAAATGACCGTTCGAAGAATCTTCACAAACGGTGAAACTGTAGAAGTCACCGGCGTCGGTTACGACTCCAAAGGCGAATTCCTATTGGGAAACAAGGGTACCAATCCGAAAGAAAACCGCAACCTAGGCCTTCTCCTTACAGGAGCCGCCTTGTGCGCCAATGCAAGCTATGACGGAGAAAATATAATCGGGGACACTACGGAAGGCGCATTGATCGTTGCGGCAGCAAAAGCCGGTCTGATAAAGAAAGAACTGGAAAAGGAGTATCCACGCGTCCACGAAGTTCCATTCACTTCCGAAAGGAAACGTATGACCACGGTGCACAAAAGCTCAGGAGAGAAGCTATTGGTTTTCATGAAGGGTGCTCCTGAGATCGTTCTAAGCCGCTGCACAAATATCCTGAAGAATGGAAAAGTGTCGCGGCGGCTAAGTAAAAAGGAAAGGTCGGCCATTCTCAAGACTAATGAGGATATGGCAAATGAAGCGCTTCGAGTGCTTGGTGTAGCTTTCAAGGAACAGACTGATGTGAAACTGGACGTTTTCGGCGACAAGAGCACAGAGAAGAATATCAATGAGAACTTGGAGAGGAAACTCGTCTTCCTAGGCTTGGCTGGAATGATAGATCCCCCAAGAGATGAGGCGAAGGAGGCCAATCAGCTGTGCCAGCAGGCAGGCATTAAGACAGTGATGATCACGGGGGATCACATACTAACAGCGATTGCTGTGGCCAAAGAGATCGGTATGATGCAAAGCGGAATGGCGCTAACTGGTGAAGAACTAGACAAAATGGGCAACGAAGAGTTCGAAGAGATAGTCGAGGACGTGGCAGTCTACGCCAGAGTCTCCCCAGAGCATAAGATGCGCATTGTCGGGGCGCTTAGAAAGAAGGGACACATTGTTGCTATGACTGGTGACGGTGTGAATGATGCTCCTGCGCTTAAACAGGCGGACATCGGAGTTGCCATGGGCATCACAGGTACAGACGTGACCAAGGAAGCCGCAGACATGGTTTTGGCAGATGACAACTTCGCAACCATCGTGAGCGCTGTTGAAGGTGGAAGATCGATCTATGA
>CAZBDB010000216.1:0-2820 GCA_964490655.1 uncultured Candidatus Bathyarchaeia archaeon
GTAGTGGAACAGGCTCTTGATCATTTCTCGATGTTGCCCAATCTGTTCGATGAACTCTGACATGTCAGAATCGAAGAGGCTGGCTAGTGAATGGTAATAGGTTTGGTCGAGAAACTCAACGCAACCGGATTCAGATAACTGTTTAAACGACTCTATAACATCCTGATTCCACATCTCACACTGCTCTATGAAAACTCCCGACAGACTGTAAGCAACTTTAAACCTTTTCTTCTCCTTCTTGAACTGATCGATCTGGTTCAGTATGACATCGTTTGCAGGAAGATAACATCCCCGTGCAATCCGATCAAATACCTTCTTGTTTAACCTACAGTCGAAATATAGGTTGAATAGGTCTTTCTCCGCTCCTGAACGGGTGACGAGATCGAAATGGAACCTACGGTTGAGCCGGAAGGGCTGATGGACCTCAAATATCAGACAGATATCGGTCATCTCTGTGGCAATTCCCTCATTCTGAAGGGTATAGGGAGGTTATTTAAGCAGATCGTTACCAACCACATTTAACAGTCTCTAGCTCATGCGGTCTCCTGTAATCAGAATCTTCTTCTCGTATGGTGGCTTCTTCAAAAGAATGTCTTCTATGTAGGCTCTAAGCGGTTCGGCAACACTCCAAGCTTGAGATATGCACCCGCGTGGAGAGTGAGCATGGTCACCGTCGAACACTTCGCTGAGAGTTCCGAGTCCAGCTCTTGAAGTCTCTTCAGAGAAGAGAGGTTGCAGAAAACATTCGAAGGCGAATCTTCTACAATATTCACTGTAATTTTTGACTTTTAGGAATGCGGTTATGAAGGGTCCGAGCAGCCAAGCCCAGACTGTACCGTTGTGGTAAGCCATATCGCGCTGAACAAAGTCCCCCACATATGTTCCGATATATTTTGGATCGTTGCTTGACAGAGTCTTTAAACCGTAAGTCCCCCAGAGGTTTTTCCAGACTGCGTCGACAACTTTTGCCCTTCCCTTCCCGTCGAGAATGCAGAAATCAAGATAGGCCGCAATTACCTGGTTCGGCCTCAAAGTGGCGTCGCCTCCGTTTCCATCTAAGGTATCGAACAAATATTCGTCTTTGGAGCACCAGAACTTCTCGTTGAAACTTGTTCGGGCCCTATCTGCAATAGAGCGAAACCTCTTCGCATTATCTTCTTGATCGAACCTTAACGCAAGAAGCTCCATGATTCGTAGAGCATTGTACCACAGTGCTTGAACCTCTACAGCTTTACCTTCTCGTGGAGTTACTGGTTTGCCGTTTACTGAGACATCCATCCATGTCAATCTTGGACCATGCTGGAGCAATCCATCATCATCCATCCGAATGCCGAAGGCTGTTCCGCCGAGATGTCTTTCAACCATATCCTGAAGTGTATACCAGAGCTCTTTATGCACAAAATCTAACTTTCCCGTGTATTCTAGATACTGGAGGACCGCGTTGAAGTACCATAACGTCGCATCTACAGAATCGTAAACTGGCTCATCTCCGCTTCGATCGGGGAAACGATTAGGTACAAGCCCCTCCTTACAGTACTGCTTGAAGGTGAGAAGGATCTCCTCGGCATCGCCAAATCTTCCCGTGACCAATGCAAGCCCAGGAAGAGAGATCAACGTGTCCCTCCCCCAATCCTCGAACCAGTGGTAACCCGCAATTACTGACTTTTTGCCCGTCGACTTCCTCGCGACCATGAACGAATCGGCTGATAACAACAACCAGTTAAGCCAGTCCCCCGGCTCTATCCCAGACTTATCTTCGTAAAACCTACTTAGCAGCGACTCCTTACGGCTTATCGCCTTCCTATAGAGCTCATCGATGGTTCTCTTTCCACAGATGGCGGAGCAAGTAGATATAACCTCATCCCTCTTTGGTCCTCCAACAGCGACCACGTAGAAATCTTTCATCTCTTTCGGTGCGAGCTCGATCGTGAAGTAACCTGGTTGGTAGCTGTCGTCGGTACAGGCTTCTCCTCTTGAGTCGTCTACCCTGAAGTATATTCTTTCGATCCAAACATTCTTGCCCGACTTATAGCGTCCATCGGTGCAGAATAGGGCGAGATATCCCTTGGAGGGTTGGGTTTCGAATACGACGCCGTCCGGGGCTGGGTCTTGAATGAACCTCAGCTGTTGAGCGTATCTATCTGTTGTCTCGTAGAAGTGGCGCATGTCTATCAACGGATAGATATTGATGGCGGCTGCATTGTCGAGGTTGTTCAAGGTCTCATAGTGGATTATGGTCGCACTTTTCATATATGGCATGAAGATCTCTTTCTTTACATAAAGCTCAGAAACTTGGTAGTGAAAGGTTGGGAAGGGATCAAGCGAGAACCCTCTTAACGTCTTGTAACCGTCTGGATATACAGTGTCTCTAAATTCATTCGAGCTGAGTGAGTAGTTGTCACCGTCGATCTGTACCTCTTCATCCATTTTTGATAGGAGAACGTGTCGGTCGACTGGAGGATTGAATGCAGCGACGAGGAGCCCGTGATACTTTCTCGTGTTGACGTTCAGAACAGTTGAAGAGGCATATCCCCCTAGACCATTGGTCACTATCCACTCATGCTGTATCGCGCTGTTGAAGTCTGAAACTAACTCGGGACCTACGTAGATCCTGGGGAGATTACCCCTTTTCATCGCGTTGCCACTTTTCCTCCTTGTGAACGCTTCATCCGCTTGCCACGAAGGGTCAATCGGCGAGCAATATACACCGGCACTTTTTCCTAATATCTCTGGTCTGCTTGATCGAAGCTGCCTTAGACTCGGCACTACAACAAGAAGTCATTAGGCGGAAAACCTTAATTAGTGTTTGAAGATAGCCGG
>CAZBDB010000217.1:0-2806 GCA_964490655.1 uncultured Candidatus Bathyarchaeia archaeon
GGACGACTTCTGGACACTAAGCATCCTTATATCCCTAGGTCCCTAGGGGTTTCGGACTGCCAGAGCTCAAGACTTCTCAGCTTCAGCTCATGTCTCTTTCTTTGTAGGAACCTGTATACGGTCTTGTGTTGGCTACCCTTTATCAACATTTTTATGGCTTCACGCGCAATGTCGACCTGCTCTATGCCTCCGATCATGGAGACTGTGTGTCCGTAAACGGAGACTCTTGTTCCAGTCATTTCCTCTATTATTCTTCTAGTCTTCCCTTCTCTCCCGATTATCCGGCCTTTTATCCTCGATATATCTGATTCGGATCTACCGAAGACTTCCCTTAAGTCGACTATCTCCAGTATGGTATCTTCATCCTCAATTAGTTTGAAAACGTTCTCCGGCGAGAATCCTCTACCGATTGCTGTAACGACATCCTTTGCTCTAAAAAGAAGGGAAGGGTCATTCACGTCCTCTTTCAGAGTTATGGTCACGTCTCCTGATTGGCTGTCTATTCCGAGGTTGGTCGAAAGCCTCTTCTCGATCAGCTCCCTCACGCCGCCCTTCGTGCCTATTAAGACGCCTATCCTTTCCCTTGGAATCTTAACGAATGTACTATGCCCCTGCACCGACGATCCCCCTGAACATCTCCTCTGCTGAAGGTACGGATACACCTTGCTTCATGAAGAATCGATGAAGATTCTTTAGATCTCTCTTCAGAAGAAGCTCTGCGTTGGGGTGTTTCAACGGAACGGTTTGAGAGAGATCGAAGATCACCGGCTTACCATCCCAAACCATCACGTTATACTCGCTGAGATCCCCATGCACAAGCTTTGCTTTCCTGAAAAGCTTCTTCAAATCCGCAAGGAGTCTGCGAAAGATCTGCTTCGGATCTCCTAGCTCTGCCTCCTTCATGAGAGGCGCGCTCATTCCATCTTTACCAATAAACTCCATGAGTAAGACATTTTTCTTTACGGCAATCGGCCTCGGAACTCTGACGCCGGCTTCATAGGCGCTCGAGAGGTTCTTAAACTCTTTTAGGGCCCAAGCATAAACCAGTGACCGGGTGTCCCTTTTGATGTTCTTGAATCTCGGATCGCCCATTATGTAAGGGAGCATCCCCTTCTTGAACTCTGCTGAGGTGGTGAGATAGATCTTTATGGCAATCTCTTCCTCGTTCGGGGTCTTTCCCAAATACAGCCTAGACTCTTTCCCAGCCTTGACAGCCCCGAAGATGTCTCCAATCTCTCCCTTATTCATCAACTCATATATGGTCATCAAGGTGGAGCGATCGAAGACTTCCTCTAGAACCATCCGTTCTTCTGAACGGTGCTTCCGGAGCATACGGTCCCTTCTCTCAACTATGCGAAGCCTACGCTCCAACTGCTTTGTGCTATCGAGGTCGACTTTCTTTCCGCTTTTTCTCTTGTGCGTTTCGGGCATGATAGAGTTATGCCTCAGAAAGCTAATATCCTCCGTGTTTAAAAGCAGCTCGGTAGTCTTCCCCAGACTAATGGCAGAATCAGGTCAGTCTGCCAAAATAGCGAAGGAATTAGCTGAAATAGACTTGATTTCCTTTGATTATTGATCTATTGCTCTTGATCGTCTCTCGCTTCTTGTCATCTTAATACAGCGTTCAACCTGCTCGACGGCTGTGCCCAGGTAATTCCTCGGGTTCAACACACTGTTAATCTCATCCTTATTGAGTCTCCTCGTCACCTCAGTGTCGTTTAGTAGAATCTCCTTGAACGGAACTTCCTTTGAAGCGCTGCTTATAGCCAGCCTACGTACTAGTTCATGGGCTTCTTGGCGATCCATGCCCTTCCCAGCTAGCGCTATCATCAATGCTTCGGACATGGTCCGACCTTCAGTTAACTCGATGTTCCGCCGCATTCTGTCTTCGTCGACCTCGAGGTCAGAGAGGATATTGTTCATCAGATGGAGCATGTAATCAGCGAGGATGCAAGCTTCGGGTATTATGAACCTTTCCGAGGAGGACTGGGTCAAGTCTCTCTCATGCCAAGTTGGAATGTTCTCCAAAGCTGGGACGACGAGGCTCCTCATGATCTTTGCCAAGCCGCAGATTCTTTCGCAGAGCTCCGGATTGCGCTTATGAGGCATCGTCGAACTGCCCACCTGTCTACGACGCTCAAAGGGTTCATAGACCTCGGCGACCTCGGTTCTCTGGAGCTCACGTATCTCAGTGGCGATATTGTCCAAGGTAGATGTGATCATCGCTAATATGCATATGAGCTCGGCGTGCCTGTCCCTTTGGATGATCTGGGTGGAGATCTCAGCAGCCTGTAAGGCCAGCCTCTCCATAACGAGCCCTTGTATTCTCATCGCGTCTGAGCCCAATCCGGCTTGCGTCCCAACTGCCCCGCTCATCTTCCCGACGAGCAACCTCTTCTTACAGTCATCCAGCCTTTGAATGTGTCTGGCAACCTCCCTCATCCAAACCGATAGCTTGAAACCAAAGGTTATGGGCAAAGCGTGTTGGCCATGGGTCCGTCCAATCATGACAGTTTCCTTGTAACGTTCAGCCGCATTTAAGAGAACAAGTTCCAGATCATCCAACTTCCCCCTAATGATGTCAAGGGCGTCTCTGAGCTGAAGGGCTGTGGCTGTGTCGACGATGTCATAGCTTGTCGCCCCAAGATGGATGTAGGCGCCGCTCGGTCCGCAAACCTCAGCTAGAGCCCTTACCAACGACATGATATCATGCTTTATCTGGCTCTCGATCTCTTTCACCCTCTCAACCTTCACATACTTCGTCGAAGCCATCTTGATGATTCTGTCAGCGTCCGCCTTGGGTATG
>CAZBDB010000218.1:0-2790 GCA_964490655.1 uncultured Candidatus Bathyarchaeia archaeon
AGATGAACCCCGTTCCAGATCTCTTTCTTGGCTTGAGGCGATGATTCGTCACTTTGGGCTTTCCTAGACCATCTGTATGCCGCGGCTTTAGAGTAGCTAGCTTGTCACATGTAGGTGGATATAGTTCGGCTTGAGAAGCTTCTAGGTCATCAGCTATTGACGTTTTTTTCTTGGATGGATTCTTTCATTATTTCTATTGTCTCATGCAGGAAAAGTCCAACGCCGAATGCCATCATAATCAACTCGATAAAACGTATGAGAGCACTTGGTTCATAGATTAGAACTCTGCCATGACTTTGCATCATAGCTAGGACTATAAGGAGAAAGAGACAGCTAGCCAAACCTAGAGATGTACGAATGATTCTCCTAACAAAGTTGCCCCTCTTGCCATAACACCTGGACAGCTTTTCTCTGCTGATGAGGGACTTCATCTGAAATATGCCTCATGCGATCTCTCGGGACCTAGGTGGATATGACGGCGTTATACAAACCTTTGCTCGCAACGTCTAATCGTGCAAGTCACAAAACGCAGAGCATACGGGCCAGAAAGCGGTGATAGAGATAGAAAAAAGAGGAATCCTACGAACTTAGGAAATACGCGGTCAAAGTGACTCCTCCTGAGACCCCCTCCTTTCACCGCACGAATCGTTTACTGTACTATGCCCAAGAATGGGCACTCACTGAGAAGAGTCTTGCCCACGTGCTTGCAGTATGTCTCTCAGCTTTTCAGCAACGATCACTTCTTCTCCTTCTTGTATGCAGTGAGGATTAAGGACGATATCTCCCTTACCCGTTCCCACATATACGGCTGGATTGCCTTCCTTTAGAGCCTGTGCCACCTCTTTGGCGGTAAGACCAAGGGTTTCCTCTTCAAGTACGACGCGGGCTCGTGGCCATCCCTGAGCGAAATATTCGTCTTTCTCAGGATCGGGGACAACCCGCTCAACGGTCACATGAGGTACATCTGCTAAAGCTTCGATCCAGTACTTGACTAGTTTCTCCCTTTTCTGAACCAGGGCAGCTTGATCTAGGGAAGCGTACCTGCGGAGAGCTGTTACGGAGGCGACTAATGCTTCTTTGGAGACCTTCATGGGTCTCCCAACGGCGTGGTGTGGACAGGATTGAGCGAAAGCTGAGTCGACTAGGTCTTTGCAACCGCAGAGGATTCCCGTATTCTGAGGTCCCATGATGTCCTTGCCTCCGCTGAATGCGACGAGGTCAGCGCCCCAAGCGATGATGCGAGTCAAGTTTTCGATAGGAGGGAGCTCCGCTGCAGCGTCAACGACTACGGGAATGCCATGCTTCTTCCCCACGGCTATTATCTCTCTGAGGGTTTTCAGATTGCTGCGTGTGATATAGAAAACGTAGGCGATGGCAACGGTCTTGTCCGTTATAGCATCTTCTATCTGCTGAACCGTGAAGTTGCCTTTCTCATCTCCCACCAAAGCGAACCTAGCGCCTCCAGAGAGGAAGGCTTGGGAGTATCCGCCGCTCATATGTCTGGGGATTATTATCTCATTGAGCATATCCTCGCTGTGTGGCAGCTTCTTCATCTTCTCCCGATCATCCCCAGCGATGCAAGCAGCCGCCATCAGGACCATCGCCGCAGCGGCTCCGGACGTTACCAGTCCTGCCTCTGCACCCGTGATCTCGGCGATGATCTCCCCCGCTCTTTTGTGAAGTTCATCCATATTCACATGTGACTTTGAAGCCTCAACCCAAGCCTCAACAACCTCTCGTGGCATGATAGAACCCCCGATCGCCGTGATCGTTCCCCAAGCGTTTATGACTCTCTTAACGCCCAACTCGTCGTAAATGCTCATCTTCATATTCCTCACATTTCAGCAATTTTGAAGCTGGAATAAGCATAACCCAGTAATAAGTGTGACTAGTTCTGGGTCAATAGTCCAGTACACTGAGCAGAGCTGTTGGGGGCGAGCAAGGAATCAGGGCTACGACTGACTCTTGGTGAACTCAGATATGCGACTCCACGTTTCCATATGATGCGGTTTCATCTGATGTTCAGGATGTCAGGTCTATCGCTTGCTATGCCGTCAACGCCTTTCTTCATGTATTCAAGAACTTCTTCTTGCTTGTTGATCGTCCAGACTATCACCTTCAAGCCGTTCTCATGGGCTTTCTTAACGTTAGCCGTGTGAGTGAACCTGTAGAGTGAGAGAAGGTACTTAGCTCCCAGATCCAAAGCAGCCTTTATCGGATTCCTGTGTCTCACATAGATCAAACCAGTATCCACCTCGTCGTCTAGCTCTCTAACCTTCCTCAAAGCCTCTTCCCGGAAGGAGACTATTATAACATTCTTTTCCAGTCCCTTCTCATGGACCAGGTCTAGCACCTTCTTTTCCAGGCCGGTTTCCTTCAGTTCTATGACGATCTTGACTTTCTTGTCCAAAAAGTCCAGTGCCTCGTCCAGTGTGGGTATCCTCTCGCCCTTATCGGTAACAAGCTGCTTTATCTCGTTCAGCGTCAGGTCGCTCACCAACCCTTTCCCATTTGTGGTTTTGTCAACCTTGGCGTCATGGATAACAACAACCTCACCCTCTCTTGTTCTTCTTGCGTCAAGTTCCACAGCGTCTACGCCTAGCTCTATCGCTTTGGTGAAGCTACGCAGAGTATTCTCAGGCTCGTACGCCTTTGCACCTCTGTGGCCGATCTTTAACATATCATCTAATTGGAGAGTCGAGAACTTATATAACTTAGAAGCAGAACGCTGCTGTGGAAGTCATATATGTGAAATCGCATCATTAATCTCTGATGCAAGATGAGAGTAGT
>CAZBDB010000219.1:0-2770 GCA_964490655.1 uncultured Candidatus Bathyarchaeia archaeon
TCTCCTCGAACGGAGGATCAATCTAGTGATCAACATACCAGCGACAAACTCTGAAAACGAGCACGAAGACGTTCTAGAAGATGAGTATACGATAAGGAGGCTAGCAGTAGAGTTCAACATCCCGATCCTCACAACGATCGAGCTGGCTTCAACCCTTGTCAGAGTGCTAAAATACAGAGCCTACAGTAAGGTCACCATAAGCTCCCTAAACGAGTATATGGACAGGCTACCATCCAAACACTGGTAAATGTCTCTCTTCATTCTCACTCCATAGTTGTCGGCAGCTTGTGGCAATCATATGCAACCGTTTCTGTTTGATATAGATTGTTGTGCACAGAACATTTTCCCACTCTTGCGGGTCTCCCCAATCCAACTCCCACTGGACCGAGACTGATACCCATGACCTCTCCCTCAAGTCTTCTATTGCTTTCATAGATACAATAGGGATCTAGGAACCTTAACATACTTGCTATGTTGAAATTCATCATTCTCTCAGCAGTTCATGAATGAGCTCAAGGTTTTCTCTTAGCCTTCAAAGAGTAGCTCACTACTGCAACTGCAGTAACGGCAGCCGCAGCTGCGATGTATAATAAATAACTGGATAGATTAGACTCTTCGGACATTATGGGTTTGAGTTCAACCTCCTCTCTTACGTTCATCGTCTCAACTGCCGGGATCACAGCGGCGAAGATTTCGATCCCCTGAACAGCTGTGTGCGCAGACGTATATGTGGTCTGTATCAGAATGTTCTTGTCCGTTGTGATCTCATGAAGCCCGGCAGATAGCGAGAAGATGCTGTCCGCGGAGAGCTTTAAGGAAGCACCATCTATGGTTACGACGGTGTCTTCAGCAGTGAAGATGTACGATTCCTGCCTTGTCGGCCCTGCAGAAACATAGACTTGTGCCTTCTCACCTGCACCTAGCCCCATGAAAGTCAGACCGGCTCCGTAGCCGTAGGTCCCATCATTGTTGACGTACATCACCGTTACAGCCCTATCGGCTTCGATGAAAATCTCTTCGGCCTCAGGGTTCACCTTGACACTTTCTCCGCCAGGCACCGTGAGCTCCTCAAGCTTCCTCTTGAGCTCTGGATCATAAATCGTAACCTTTGTTTCCTGAAGTGCGCTGATTCTGAAACTGCTGGTAGAGCGTTCACGGGAGGGCCACCAACTCTCAAGGCAGGCGGAGAAGAAATGTCTACCCACGTAGCCGCCCTCTACAGATGGGATGAAGCCGAGGAGGGGGGCTGGACTGGTCGTGGTCGTATGCACCATCGTGTAACCGGTTGATGTTACTCGGTAGGCCTTGAACGCCCGGAGGCCGAGCGCCTTGAATTCGTTGGCGCCAAGTTTGAAGGTCTGGACGGCTTTGCTATTCTCGTCCTCGACCTTGACTTCGGACTCCTCAAGGGCTACCACGCGGTAGGAGAGGTTTCTTATCTCTTGGGAGGCTATGAAGATGAATTCCTTGCCTACGAAGCCTCCGTCAGCACTTGTGTAGAAGGAGTTGGGAATATGAGAGAAATCCAGGCTGGGGTCAAGATCCCGCCCGCCCATTTTTCCGCTTATAAGGGTTATCGAGAGCGGCTTATCGGCTTTGACCTTGAAGAAGGTTCCATTGTTGAGCTTAACGAAGAGCTTGCTCATCTTATCTAGTGTGGTCGCCTTGACGAGCCCTTCGTCTGGAAGTGTATAGACCTTAACCTCGGTATCGTCTTTGCATGCCACGGCTGTTAGGAGAGCGAAATCTGCTACAGTTAAGGGATCAATCGTCCATTCCTCGCCGACGGGAACGCCGCTCATCCAGCCAAGGACTGGGTTCGCACGCCAGATCCTGCTGGGCACGTAGTCGTAGTACGTGTATTCACCTGAACATTGGACATGTGATACCTTCAGAAACATCAAAGTGAGAAGGAGAAAAACGGCTGGGCCGACCCTACGGGTTGACATGGCAAATCAAACAAGAGCTAAATCCTAACGGTTATAAGTCTTGGCAACCTGAAAGTTTCGATATTGTTTTCGACTCGGCTGAAAACTTTGTGTAGACTCTAGAAGCAAACTAAACAGCTAAGATGTGCTTGGAATCTTCTCATTATAGACGGCGCGAGTCCGGAAATTGGGAAAGGTCATGAGCCATTCTTGCCGATCTGATCTATTGCCTCGTCCGCGTTCTCATAGCTCTTCGAGGGCAGCATCCTCAATATCTCTTCAAGCCGAACCTGTTTCTCCTCTGCTATCTCTACGATTCTCCAACCCAACTTCCTCAGTAACATACTTTTGTCAGTGGATATCTGGTCCTCTCAATCACAATCCTCACGGAATCTAGACCCACCGACCCGGTTACGCTAGGGAACTCAGTATTTTCGTGCAAGTGCAGGAACCTTTTCGCATCTTCAAACATTGAGAGGTTGTTGAAGAAAATATACACCTCCTTTCCCGGATCGCTGTAGGGTTTGACCAAGCGATGCAATCTTTCAAGCTCTCCGTCTGTGTATTGGTAGTAGTACATTCGTGCTCCAGATCCGTGGAGGCGGAAGTATGCTAGACGGCCAGTGTAGACGGGCATGACCTTGAACGGGTCGGTTACGTGCGGCACATCTAGATTCCTCAAGACTTTTCGCAACGCTTCACGCGGTTCAGGCTTCTCCCACTTTTCGCCACGGGTCTCCCAGATCAGACTTAGGCCTTCAGGTTCCATGTTCTTGCAGAATTGCTGGGCATCATCTAGATAGTCCGGCGTGAAGGATGCAGGTGTCTGGAAGAGCAGTGTA
>CAZBDB010000220.1:0-2768 GCA_964490655.1 uncultured Candidatus Bathyarchaeia archaeon
GAGCAGCTAGGTGTCTTCATTGGACATTTGCCAAGTGGAAAAATAGTTGATAAGTACGGTGGCGAAATCTCTTTCGCCTTCCATATCCTTGCAACCTCACCGTCTATGATCCTTTTTGTGATCGCAGGAAACCCAGTTCTTGCGAGTATAGTCCTTTTCTTCTGGGGGTTGACCTTCGGATTAGACAACGTAAGTAGACAGAGCCTCATCGCCAAGTACAGGTCACAGGCTGGTGTTGCCACAGCCTTCGGTGTAATCAGTCTTGTATCTGGAGCCACCTCACTGATCTCACCCATGATTGGAGGATGGGTTTGGACTGAATTTTCACCTCAGACAGTATTCTACGCTTCTGCCGCAGTAAATGTTCTGGGCTCTCTACCCCTCTTCATGCTTTGGCTACACAACAGAAAACAAAGTTGACATAACCTGCACGCTTTGGAAAAATGGATACATACATCTAGCAATAACATTATCATTCCCCACAGATTTTCAAGTTTTAATCGCAAAGATGCAAATCAAAAGTAATCTTTAGCAGCAGCCTAGGGCTTCTTCAACATCTTACACTGTGTCTATGCCAAGATGCTAACCAGACTCTTCTTTAGTTTGAACGTGTAGTTGGAAGCTTCCTTCGGTTTTATTCCTCCACCTGAAGGTTTTGTTGCTATTAATGGTTCTTCGCTGGTAGCAACTCCGAATGACAATCCAGCAGGGATGCCAGTATCGGTGAACAGCCGATACCTACATTTCCCAGTCCAGTAGCCTTCTCTCTCCGCTGATCTTCTGAATATCAGTGATGTCCTGAGTAACCTCTAACGTCCCCAGATATCTCCCATTATCGTCTCTAGCCGCGAAATATCTGATATAGACGAGTCTATCCTTGAGGTTGATCCAGAACTCAGCAACGTCCTTAGTGCCATTCTTGAAGGCTTCCAAAATTCCATTTACTATGTGAACGCTCTTCTTGGGATGACACTGCTGCACCTTTCTGCCGATAATCGATCTGGGTCGAACAAAGATTCTCCCCTCGGCTTTACTGAAGTATCTGACCTTGTCTTCGTCGTCGACAAAGGTGATATCCACAGGCAACGCGTTGAAGATAGCCTCAACTTCCTCCTTGGATAACGCTCCCGTTTCAAACCCTAGTTCGGCCACTCCTCATGACTCCTTACTCTTGGTTTCCTACACAATAAGATTGTAGATTAATAAGCATATTTTCTCTTAGCACACTTCAGAACGCGGATGAAAAAGATTCGCATCACTAGTCTGTGATCCAGCTCAGATCAGGGCTGGGGAAGAAATCGAAAAAAGTGGGAAAGCATGTGCTAATGAGTGTGCCGCCAGGCATACATGAAATTCCTATTTTCTTGCAGCCGCTTCCTCTAGTGCCACGACTCCCGGGAGTTTTTCGCCCATCAGGAACTCTATAAGTGCTCCGCCAGCGGTGCTTATGTACCCCATCTTATTAGTCAATCCGAGCTCTCCTACAGCGGCTACAGTGTGGCCTCCGCCTAGCAGAGAGAATGCCCCTGAATTGGCTACAGCTTCCAAGATTCCCTTCGTCCCATTCATGAACTCCTCCCTTTCATAGACCCCCACTGGGCCGCTCACGACTATAGACTTCGCATCACTCACTATCCGGCTGTACTCCTTTGTCGTCTCGGCTCCTATATCGAAGATAGGATGCTCAGTCGGCAACTCATCCACAGAGACCTCGTTTCTCTTCCCATTCACCTCTATCGCCAAGTCAACTGGCGCCTTCACCTTCCCAGGGTAGGAACCCATAAGCTCCTTTATCCCAGGAATCAGGTTCAAGACTTCCTGTTTCTCCAGGAGCTCCATATTTGGTTTGCCGAGGTCGAACCCCTTAGCGGCTAGGAAAAGATGACCTGTGACGCCTCCAGTCAGGATGAAATCCGCTACGTCATTCCTCAAGACGTATCTGGAGATCTTCAAGGAATCATCGGCTTTAGCTCCTCCGAGAACAAAGACACATGGCTTGTCGGGACTCTCCAGAACCCGGCTTAAGGCTTTCAGCTCCCTTTCCATTATCCGCCCTGCGACGCTAGGCAGGACAGCGGTGAACCCAACTACCGAGACGTGAGCTCTGTGGGCTGCTGAGAAGGCATCGTTTACGAACACATCGGCTAACGGCGATAGATTCTGCACCATCTCCGTCCTCGCATGTTCCTCGGGCGTGCCCTTCTTCCGCTCACCAGCGAATGTTCTAACATTCTCTAGGACAAGAACCTCGCCGTTCTTCAACTCCTCTATAGCCTTCTGCGCCTTCTGCCCAGAAAGGTCGTCCACATACCTCACGGGTCTACCTATTATCCTGCTCAACATCTCAGCATGCTGCTTCAAGGAGATGAAGTCTGGTTCTCCCGGTCGGCCTTGATGGGCCAATATTGCGACCTTCGCGCCTTTATCTGAGAGCTCGCTTATCGTAGTCTCCCCGTGCGCACGTATCCTAGTATCGTCCAGAACCTTCTTGGTCTCAGGGTCGACTGGAGAGTTGAAGTCAACCCTGACCAGCACTGTCTTCCCTTCGAATTCATAGTCATCAATGGTTAGGAACTTCGGCATCGCTTCACCTACTAGTTGCACTGGAGGCCTGTTGCTTGTTTAGGCTTTGCTGCAGATCTTCTCTATCATCCGCACCATCTTAACTGAGTAGCCCCACTCGTTGTCGTACCAAGCTAGGACCTTCACTAGATTGCCGATGACCATCGTGGACAAACCGTCTACTATCGCCGAGTTCGGATCATGAA
>CAZBDB010000221.1:0-2757 GCA_964490655.1 uncultured Candidatus Bathyarchaeia archaeon
GCGGTCGGTTATAGCTGGATTTTGAGTTCACAATTCTTATCTGTCATTACTCACTGACCGAATTCTTCAGTGAGACCTATCTGATGATTCCAGGTGAGCGGAAGCTCAAGCTCCTGTTGCCCTTGATTGCTGAGAAAGCACGGAATGGAGGCTTCAACCTCAGCGATTTCTGGAAAGAAGACTATGAAGAGTTGCGGCGCTATCCCCTAGCTGAGATATTGGAAGCCTGCGAGCAGCTAGTCAACCACGGGCGAATCAAGCAACGGGAAGACGGTGTGTACATACCAGCCGTCTGACTAGTCGAGCGTTTTGCAGTCTGTCCAAAGCCGGAAATCCACAATCTTGCAGCTAACCTAATCAGCTCCCTTTATGCGCCGTTTGTGCGCAAAAAAACCGCCCAAAAGCTTGATCAAAAGATCTTCCTCTTCATCAAACAGAACGCTATTAAACGCGATCTGGTATGGTTACAGAGTGTCTTGGTCAGGCTGGGAAACTATTGAGCACATTGCCCGTCAGTCCAGTCGTCATCTGCGACAAGGACAAAGCTGTGAAATCTCTGCCAGAGTTGTCCCTGGAGTCTGGCTTCAAGATTGAGAAGTGTGATCTTGCCCTTGTCAAGCCAAACGTCTGCGGACTATACCACCCATCACCAGAGCTCTTGTCTGCTGTCATCCGATATCTAGACAAGCACGCAAGTAAGATATCGATAGGAGAGACCAGAAGCATGATCCACAACCCTGAAAACCAGTTCAGAAGGCTTGGGATAAGCAATCTCGCCACCCGGTTTGGAGACCACGTGAGAACAGCAGATCTCTCTGCAGAGAAGACAGCCAAGGTGAGCATACCCAAGCCTCATGCCCTCAAGGAGATCGAACTACCACAGACCGTACTGGAAACAGACTTCCTCATTAATGTACCCAAGGTTGGAACCCACTCGACGACTCGCATAACTAATGCCCTAAAGAACATGTTTGGCCTCCTGCCTCAGAGAAGCAAATACAGCGTGTACCGCCCACTAGGGATCGACAACGTGATTGCCGACATAGCTCAGGTTGTCAAGCCAGACCTGAACATTGCGGATGCCGGTGAGAAGGTGATAATAGGAGTGGACCCACTGGTCATGGACATTGTAGCCTGTAGATTCGTAGACCTGAACCCTCTGAATGTCAAGCATCTAAGACTCATCTCAAAGGATCGAGGCGTAAGACTCGAAGACTTACTGAAAAAAGTCAGGATTACAGAATCGTAGCCGTCAACCAGTCACAGATAAATAGATGCATGTTGGAGTCAATGTGCGAAAACCGGGACTAGGGTGATTGTATGGAGTACAACAGAGTCACCGAGGAGATCCTTCAGCAACTAGAAGCCATCGTCGGCCCTGATGACGTTCTCCTGACAGAGGAAGAGCTCTCAAACTATGCTCACGACGAGAGTTCCGTCGAGCCTCACAATCCAGAAGTAGTCATCAGGCCTGAGACTACCGAAGAAGTCTCCAAGATTCTGCAGCTCGCAAACGAGAATATGATTCCTATAACGCCGAGAGGAGGAGGAACCGGGCTCACCGGCGCCTCTATTCCACTGTACGGAGGCATACTTCTGAGCCTTGAGAAGATGAACAGGATCCTCGAGTTGGACGAAGAGAACCTAACATTAACAGTGGAGCCCGGCGCTCTGATCATGGACATACACTCCTTCGTCGAGGAACGCGGATTCATGTACCCTCCAGACCCGGGGCAGAAGAGCGGAGCCATAGGCGGCAACATATCTACGAATGCTGGTGGAATGCGAGGCGTGAAATACGGCGTAACAAGGGATTTCGTGCTGGGACTAGAAGTTGTCCTCCCAACCGGAGAGGTGACCACTCTCGGCGGAAAGACTGTCAAGAATTCAACCGGCTATTCCTTGATGGACCTCATAATAGGGGCTGAGGGAACCTTAGGCGTAGTCACAAAGGCGATCCTAAGGCTTGTGCCACTACCGAAGATCAGAGTTACGCTGTTCGCTCCCTACGCGGATTTCCAAGATGCCTCTAGGACGGTCTCAGAGATCATCAAGAACAAGATCGTTCCTCCCGCCGTCGAGTTCGTCGACCAATCCTCAATCCTTGTTGCTGAACGCTATCTTGGGAAGCTGATGCCTCGGAACGACTCTCCCTCCTACGTCTTGGTCCGCATAGAAGGCAATGACAGAGCAGCGGTTGACATCGACTACGAGCTCGTGGGAGAGATTTGTCTCAAGAACAACGCGTCAGATGTCCTTGTCGCAGACACAAAACAGAATCAAGAGGATATCTGGGAAGGAAGAAGCTGCATAATAGACGCTGCCAAGGCGGAAGGATTCGTTGAAGTGCTAGACTGCGTGGTCCCCCGCAGCCGCATCCCCGAGCTCATCAAGGGCTTGAACGATATCGCCGAGAAATACGGCGTCGAATGCCAGAACTTCGGACACGCCGGCGACGGAAACGTCCACACCAACGTGTTGAAGAAGAACATGAACGACCAGGAGTGGAACGAGAAGATACCGAAGCTCGTAGATGAGATATACAAGCTCAGCGTGTCCCTAGGCGGCGCAATCTCCGGGGAGCACGGAATCGGCTTGATCAGAAAACCATTCCTTCCCATGAGTAGAGACAAAGTCCAGATAGAGTTGATGAAAGGAATAAAGCGGCTCTTCGACCCGAAAAACATCCTTAACCCAGGAAAGATCTTCGATCTAGACTAAGATCAGAAGACTGAAACGAATTAGGAGATACATCCT
>CAZBDB010000222.1:0-2752 GCA_964490655.1 uncultured Candidatus Bathyarchaeia archaeon
GCCTAGAGGTGGTCCTACCAACAGGGGTGGTAACTCTTCTCGGTGGGAAGACAGTAAAGAACGCAACGGGCTACTCCCTAACGGACCTAATCATAGGATCTGAGGGAACCCTTGCTGTGGTCACCAAGGCGATCTTGAGGCTTGTGCCACTACCTAAGATTAGAGTTACCCTTTACGCTCCCTATAAGAATTTCGAAGATGCCTCGAGAACGGTTTCAGATATAATCAAGAACAAGATAGTTCCCCCCGCCGTCGAATTCGTAGATCAATCATCGATCCTTGTCGCCGAACGCTACCTGAATAGGCCAATGCCCCAGAATGATGCTCCCGCCTACGTCTTGATCCGCATGGATGGAAACATTAAAGAGGCAGTCGACGCCGACTACGAGGCAGTGGGAGAGATCTGCATGAAGAACAAAGCCCTGGATGTCTTGGTAGCAGACACAAGAGAGAGTCAAGAGAAAGTGTGGGAAGGAAGGAGCTGCATAATAGACGCTGCCAAAGCAGAAGGGTTCATCGAGGTATTAGACTGCGTAGTTCCACCCAACCGGATACCCGAGCTCGTCAAGGGCCTGAACGACATCGCTGAGAAACACGGTGTGGAATGTCAGAACTTCGGCCATGCAGGGGACGGAAACGTCCACACGAACGTGTTGAAGAAGAACCTGAGCGACGAGGAGTGGAACAGCAAGATACCGAAGCTAGTGGAGGAAGTCTATAGGCTAAGCGTCTCCCTCGGCGGCACCATCTCTGGAGAGCATGGAATCGGCTTGATCAGGAAGAGCTTTCTGCCCTTGGTCTTGGATGAAGTGCAGATAGAGTTGATGAAGGGAATAAAGCGGGTCTTCGATCCGAATAATATCCTAAACCCAGGAAAGATCTTTGACTTGGACTGAGCTCATAGCTCGGAGAAGAGTAGCAGCTACGGTTTGAGGACTATAGGGTTAGTCCATGCGGTTCTGCCTATTTCGTCCTCAACTTCTATCCTTACGTATCTCTCGACTCCTCTCATCTTGTAATCCGCTTCGCAGATGGGTCTATCCAGGGCCGTGAATCTTTCTCCCAGCGCATTATTCGCAATGAAGCTTATGACTTTTGCTGGCGAGGATTTCACATGAATAATGCCATCTTGGAAATCGACATCGAATATTTCAGGCCCGCTACTAGAGTAGAACAGTCCATTCCTCAAAGCGTTCATCAAAGACCCTAAAGTAAGACTTGCAGCCTTAACCATTATCCACGAGTAGCAAGCATCAACAGGTCTATGCGGATTGAAGTGCCAATGAGCATCGTCGACAGCGAAGCCGTAGGTAAACCTGCCTCTGACGAGCAGATCATCCCAGTGAGTGACGGAATATCCTTTGGATATCGCGAGGTGGCAAGTAGAGTTGAAGATCTCGATTCCTAGATAACCCTTACAGCGGATAAGGTCGTTGACCGTCAATGATGACCAGTATGGATGTCCGACCACGACTTCCGCACCCTCCTTGAGGGCTTCATCGATGGCCATTTGTGGATCGTCGCTCTCGATGACATGCCTTAGATTCAAGCCTACGAGATGATACTTTGTTCCGGCCTCGGAACTCCCGACGCCTAGCTCAACTCCAGGAAGCACAAGAAAATCCTCGAAATGCTCAGAGAGGCCCTCAACGTCCGTAGCTTTCTCGTGGTCGGTGATGAAGAGAAAGTCATAGCCATTAGCTTTGTATAGGAAGCAGATCTGACGCGGATCCAAGGCTCCGTCTGAGTTTGTGGTGTGCGTGTGGATGTTACCTTTGAACCAGGAGCCCTTCTGCTTGAAAGGATTTGAGAATATTAGGGGAGTCATGGAAGGAAAACAATCTGAGGTTATTTAAGCCTTCCCCAAAATTGTTTCGTCAAACACATCCTTTGTTACTCGATATTTCATCATGTGTCTCTATGTCATACTGCGGACAATGCGGGACCAGACTACCCTACGATGAAGATGCTGGATTCTGTCCCAAATGCGGCGTCCCCGTAGCGAATCCGGAAGCGTCTAGGACCACACAGCCTTCGCCGACGCTAGAAGGACAGATCCAAAGTCACGGATTGGTGAAGCGTGTGGAAACCGAGCCGAGATGGATGGCTAAGTTAGCGCTTCTCTGCTATCTAGCCATTGTCGGCGGAACTTTTGCTGGGTCTTTGTTTGCTGATCTAGTCTTGCTAGTTATGAGAATAGATATGCTGGACCCGCCTTTCCCAATCTACCTCCTAGCTGCTCCAATCAACCAGGTCATATTCTTTGCTGTAACGCTTTCGTTCGCAAGGTATAAAGGTGCAGGCTTGAAAGAACTCGGCTTGAAGAAAGCCAATGTCAAGGTATTGACGGTTGCCTCTCTTGCTGCTTTGCCTCTTCCAGTATACAACCTCCATGAAATGGTCTTTGGACCAGACCCCCTGGCACAGCTTGTCGCTGAAGCTGCAGCTCCTAGAAACTCCCTTCAGCTCGCCGCACTGGTCGCTATCTCCTTGGCCTTAGTAGGGCCGTGCGAAGAATTGGCCTTCAGAGGATTCATTCAAAAGGGATTTGAAAACTCCTTAGGTAAGCGGAAGGGGCTGTTGATCGCCTCCGGGCTTTCTGCGCTCTCGCACGGTCTCAACACACTATATCCAGTTCTACCAGTGTTTGTAGGACCCCTGTGTCTAGGGTATGCATGGCAGCGAACCGATGGAAAGACCACAGTCTCAGCTTTGATACATGGGGTCTACGATTCAATCATCTTTGCAGCAG
>CAZBDB010000223.1:0-2734 GCA_964490655.1 uncultured Candidatus Bathyarchaeia archaeon
GGGTGGACAAAGCTCTTTGATGAGAGACTGCAGCTTGAAGGAGAAAGATCCAAACAAGAGCTCAGTATGTCCTTGGCCGAGAAGACGACGAATGAGCTGCAAGACTGGCTTAGGCTTCATAGAGAGGCTATAGGCGGTGCTATACACAGGTCAAGGAGCTTGCAGAACGATCCGAGTGGAAAGGCCAACCTGAGCAGCGTTGACGACGCGTTGAATGAGCTTCACAGAACAGGCACAAGCGTTGCGGACGGCTTCACTCGCGCTATTGAGCTCAAATCCGATGAGCTAAAGGAGACGCTTGAAAGCTCGAAAGCAAAGCTGAGCAAATTAGCTTCTCAGATCTTAGATACCCGGGGTAGGATGGATGAGGTTAGATCAGAGATCGAGACGTTGAATGAGAACGTTACAGATGTCAAGGTCAAGTTGGCCTTACTGGAATATCAGAAGAAGATCCTTACGGACGCATTGGAGGAGTATGATAGGAGGCTCAAAGATATAGAAGGGGATCTTGAATCCTCTGTTCAAGCGGCTATGGAGATGGGTCCGAGAATAGTGTCAGTTCGGAGCATTGAAGAGGTGATCGACGAGATCAGGGTCACTGATGGAAGGATAGCTGCGATGGCAGATGTCTCAGGGCATATAGAGCAGATGTACGAATCCTACTCAAGACTCTACCTAGAGCTCAAAGAGAAGGCGAAAGAGGTCGCGGAGAACAGGGAGAAAGCCCTGGCAGAGGTTAGGACGCGGATGGCGGCATGGAGAAACGTCATACTCAGCCTTCTAGAGGACGTCAACGTCGAGTATCAGAGAATCCTTTCAAGAACAGTCGCAACCGGTTCTGTGAATTTCATAAATAACGAGGACATCGAGGCTGCCGGGATCGAGATACTTGTAGGCTTCAAAGGCGCAAGAGCTCTTACCTTAGACGCCTACACGCACAGCGGAGGCGAGAGGAGCACGGCGACCATGACATTCTTGCTCGCCCTACAGCAGCATGTTCAATCACCATTCCGTGCTGTGGACGAATATGACATCCACATGGACCCCAAGAACCGAGAGGTGATAGCGAATCTTCTAACTGCCTCTCTGAGTGGATTGAGCTCCCAGTATCTCATCATAACTCCGAATCAGCTGTACTTCGAGGGAGAGGACATCCACATAATAACCGTCCAGAATATCGAAGGCAGCTCGAGGACCCAAGAGGTTGCCTGATGCCGTCAACCACCAAGAAGAAGAGGCTCGGGAGAGAGGAGCTCCAAAGCGTTGTGGAGCTATGCAGATCGATCGAAGACAAAGGTCTAAACCCATTCCTAGTCGACATAGACGACCTGGTTGCGATTATTAGAGAGTACTTCAAGGTGTGGGAGAAGCCTGACGAGCTTATCCTTGATGCTGAAGCCCTAAACAGGATTTCGACGGTCATCAAGCTCCAGAGTGAATGGGTGAAGCATAGGGCGACATCGCTATATACGGATCCTTTCCTGATCGAGGACAAGCTCCGCACCTTGAACGTTCAAGAGATCGTGGAGGTATTCATGAAGACTTGGCATCCCCTCGTAGAGTTGGAGCAGATCTCCATCCACGGGCTCGACGAGTCAATGAAATACTGGGAGAGTCTGCTCCCTCTAGATGAAAGATGGAAAAACATAGGCTTCCAAGAGTGGGAGACCGGGACAGTCACGCTGAATGAGATGGTCAAACAGGGACTGTTGGCTGACGAAGCCTTCTCCGAGAGGCTGGAAAATTTCTGGAAAGAGCTGAAGAGGGACGCCGGCGAGGACGGCAAGATCGATTATTGGGACTTCATAGGCGCTGAAACCTACAAGGAGACTGTTGAGCGGGCGTATCTGACCAGTTTTCTGGTGACCTACGGTTATGCAACCCTAGAGGTCCATCCGTTGGAGGAAGACATTTTCGTCAAGCCCTATCAGAAGCCTGTCTCGTCGCTAGGGAAGGAGCAGCTTATTTCAGTTCCGATACCAGTGAGTCATGAGGAGTGGCTGAGTTGGCGAGAAAGCCGAGAAGCTTGAGAATGAAGACTTACTACGCGATGAAGATGAAGAGGGCAGTCCACCTCCTCTTCTACAGAAGACACTCTAGACCTGGCGCGAAGGGATGGGAGCTCAGAAGACAGCTCGGTTCCGACTACCTGAAAGTCATAAACCTACTGGATGATTACCTTGAGAAACTTGATCTGCAGGTCAAGACGGTCTTCGAAGAGGGAAACCCTCCTGAGAATCCCACACGTGAGGAACTGAATAAAGCTAGATTCTTCATAACCCTCAAAGGCAGCCTTAAGCCGAAGGAGGCGAAGCTCATCGGCTGGCGGATCGACGACATCGCAGGTTTAGCAGTATCCATCGCTCACATCATCTCAAAAAGAGGTAAGGCATCTAGGAAGGAGGTTGAGGATGTACTGCGGAATAAACTCCCAAACTGGAGGGTTGATATCAACCTGAATCGTTACATTCGATACGGATACTTGAACGAAGACGAGAATGGCCAGCTGTACCTAGACTGGAGGACAAGGACTGAGGTGGACCAAAAGGCACTAGTTGACTTGTTGCTGCGTACTGAGGGCTAGAGTAAGACCCAAACTTCCGAAGAAGACCCCAGTAGAATTGTGAAATTCTTCATGTTGAAATTAAGTAATCACTTAAATACACGGGGTGGCTCAAAAGACTTGGTACATCAACATATTGCTCTTTTTCTGATGTCGCAGGCGAAATCATCG
>CAZBDB010000224.1:0-2712 GCA_964490655.1 uncultured Candidatus Bathyarchaeia archaeon
TGGGGACGAGATATATACCGAACCACATATCCCGGGCTTCCCATGACGGCTGCACTCTTCTATATGATCTTGAACGCGTTGGCGGTCCCGATAGATCTTGAGCAGTTCTGCCTAGTCTTCCCTGCAATCATGGGAGCCGTGACATGTCTCATCACATATTTTGTCGGTAGAGACATCGGTGGCGAAGCAGTAGGACTCTTCTCCGCCTTCTTCCTAGCCCTGAACTCGTCATATATCAGTCGTACAGCGGTAGGGTTCTATGACACCGAAACCGTTGGGATTCTTGGTATTATGCTCTACATACTGTTCTTTCTTAAATCGATAGAGGAGGAGAGACCGCTGAAAATAGGAGTTATATACGCGGTTGCTGCGGGCCTCTCGCTTGGATACCTCTGTGCCTCCTGGGGGGCCTCACGATATCCTATAGACATGACTGTGCTCTTCGTCTTCGTCCTGCTCTTGATGCGGAGGTATACTCCTCGCCTTATGCTAAGTTACGGCTTATGTTTCTCATTGGCTTTGCTGATAGCGGTAACCGTTCCCCGTCTAGGTGTGGGCTTCTTGAAGGGTGCGTACATCCTACCCGTTTACGGAGCCTTCTTACTTATGTGCATCTTCGAGATGAGCCGTCGTATTAAGACCGAGAAGATGAAGATCATAGGTGTCGCTGCCTTTGTTCTCTTGCTTGCAACCGCCTTTTCAGCCCTCTGGGCGCTTGGATACGTCAGTATGCCGGCGGGGAAGTATCTGTCGGTGCTCAATCCTTTCGAACGTGCAGCGTCACCGCTGATAGAATCTGTGGCTGAGCATAGAACCTCCACTTGGGCCTCTTTTTACTACGACTTGGAGCTTCTGGCGTTCTTCATCCCCATTGGACTCTTCTTTGCCTATCAGATGTCCACCGACAAAAGCATCTTTCTGCTCGTCTTCAGCCTGACCTCGATCTATTTCGCCAGCTCAATGATTAGGCTAACGCTCATAATGGCGCCAGCTATATCTCTCATCTGCGCCTTGGGTATCGTGCGCGTAACAAGGCCTTTTGCAGCTTTCTTGAAGGAGGAGACTGTAAAGATTCGAAGGCGTAAGACTCGGTTTGGTGGACAATTGGGAAAGGAGTTCAGCGCGGGATTGCTCATCTTGATCTTTCTCCTTCTCGCATTCACATACGTGATTGGAACAGACTTCACTGTGGGTCGTAGTACGCGTCCAAGGGTCTTCTCGCAAGCTTACAGCCCCACCACGATGGCCGCAGCCGGTTTGCCCATAAGGCCTGGCTCCACGGTCAGAGATTGGGTGGACACTCTGGTCTGGATCAGGGAGGAGGATGACGTAAAGATAGTTGCTAGCTGGTGGGACTATGGTTACTGGATAACAACGATAGGGAACAAGACGTCGCTTGCGGACAACGGCACCATAAACTCGACACAGATAAGGCAGTTAGCAAAGATGTTCATGTCTCCCGAGGACGAAGCTGTTGAGATATTAAAGAATTATAATGCAACCCACGTACTGGTTTTCTCAACTGTGGATCCTCAGGGTAACGATTATCCGTGGGGTGAGTCTGGGAAATTTGGCTGGATGATAAAGATCGCCCGTTTGAACGAGTCTGAATATGTCACGACCCAGAATGAATGGACAGACTATGGCAAGAACACCACTCTGTACAAGATGATGACCTTTGGCAAGTACAGCAAGGTACCGAATGGACAGGTTGCTCAACAACAATATTATGAGCTGATTGAGCAATGGGGGCACTTCAGTGAACGTTTTGAGCTCGCCTACTACTCAAGGGGGCCGGCCGTGAGTGGAGTGCACTCACTCGTACTCGTCTACAAGGTACGCTATTGAACGAACCTAAGAAAAGTCACCTGTGATGATTGCAGATCACAAACAGCAAATCTCTATTGCCGTCTGTATGAAGGAGATGTTAGAATGCCTCCTGGACAGATTAGACGGTTCTTTCATTATATATCGCTAGCTCGCTACATGGGAGTTAAGGCATCTCTGGCACGCTGTTTTTAGGAAAGATTTCACTCCTAAAAACTATACCCCCTAGCGTTTTTCCAGAGCTACGGTCTCTCTTGAACCACGAATTTGCGAATGATTTCCACTGTCAAATTCGATACCCCTATCCCCCCTCTCTTGGATCATGATTTTGTGGACGATTTCTACTCACAAAATCGATACCCCCTATATTTTTCTGCCAGCTAGCTTTGCCTCGTTGCTGGTCTAGCGTCTGTCTATCGTGCGTTTATCATGCGTATTGACTCCGGAACAGGCGTTGCTGTGGAGTCTGCTTATTGAACGGGCTTAGAAATGAGCTCCTTTCCAAAGAAAAAACTTGGCGAGAGACGATGGCCCGTAGCTTTCAAGCGATCAGGTCTGTGAAAGACCACATTTGCGTGCGCTAGCTACTTCGTGAAAACTCAGATGATTCTTACTGAGAGGAACTTTGTTAGATTCTGAGCCTCAAAGTCGTGAACGGGGGCTCTGAGACGAGAAATGGCTGAGATTCTGTGTGCCGTTTGTAACATGGAAGGATTCTTAGAGCAGAGAGGAAACAGCTATAGAGAAAAGGACTACAAGGGATATGCAAACGGTAGAAGATCTATGAGACATATGAGATAGATATTTCTGTTGTTCTTGAGAAGGGAATCAAATTCTGGGAATAAAAACCTTTAAGAATTCCTTTATTTCTAATAATGAAACTGG
>CAZBDB010000225.1:0-2691 GCA_964490655.1 uncultured Candidatus Bathyarchaeia archaeon
GGGCATCGGCCTCCTAAGCCGAGAGTCGGGGGTTCAAATCCCTCCGGGTCCGCCATATTACTCTAGAGGAAGGTAGGACTTGGTCTTTCCTTTCCGATGAGTTGATCCGCATTGATTCCCTCTCGGAAAGAAAAGAGCTAGGTATCGTAAATGTCTCATAGGTCCTTCTACCGTTTACATATCCTTTGCTAGCTGGCTGAAATCCTGTTGGGAATACTGAAACCATTTGACGATTCTACTCTATTTTCTTTACAGAACGCTCTTTTACATGAAGATTCACATATTGTTGGGAAGAGACGTTGATGAGCTGGGAGAGTCCAGATCCTATCGTTCAAGTTCTTCACACAGTAGGGAACCCTATACGCAAGGCTGCCATCGAAGCCTTAAGGAAAGATGGAATGAGATTTTCCGAACTACTAGCATCTTGTAGCTTAGACTATGACCATGATGCTGGCCATTTCTACTATCACCTCTCAGAGCTGATGAATAAACAGATCGTGAAGAAGGTTGGCAACACATATTGCCTAACAGAACTCGGTTCCAAGATAGCTGAGATGCTTAGCTCAATCGAAACAGAATGCTCCTTCCTCTTTGCCGAAAGAAGTAAAGGAGGTGAACGAGAGATGGATATCCGAAAGATAGAAACAGAATGGATCGAGTTCGGAGAATTAGTCCCTATCCCGCATTCTCTTCGGTTCATTAAGGAAAGTGGCTTTCTTGGACGATTCCCCATGAAGACTGGTTTTCCAACAAAGAGTTGGGACTTTAGGAATGAGTTACCCGACGGCCCTGAACGAAGAAGATTAACCGAATTCGAAGAAGAATTCAGATCATGGAGAGGCCCACGGACTTTTATGGCAAAAGATAAAGATATGATCCTCGGTTGGGCTGTCATAAGCTATAGAGTCGCTTGGCGCATACCAGAAAAAGAAAGAGGCGATTCGGAAATCTTTGCCAGAACATCCATCGTTATCGAGAGTTTGGCGGTCGCTCCATGGACAAAAGCCGATAGGAAGGAAGTGGCATTGAGCTTACTTAAGGAATTGCTGAGCTTTGCTAAACAGAAGAGAGCTGATAAGATTCAATTGATGAACGTTAATGCAGACGACTCTGCAGTTATAGAGGTTCTTAGAGAATCAGGATTTGAAAGAGTAACAACTAACTATTTAATGAAGAAGACGCTTGCTGAATGAATAAACATCTATCCCCTGATTCTAGGATCACCGTGACTCTAAGATTGAGATACCGCTCTGAGGAATTCTGCACAAATGAGGATGCTTGTCGAGAAGGGGGGATTACTACGTCATCTCCATGAACAATATGAGGAGAGAAATCGCTATCGCTCTCTACAATGGAGCAGATGGAAAAGGGCCGAGTTTGAGCCCGACGATGATGGGCATCCAGATCAAGACAATAGAGTTCATACTGATTGGTTGGCTAGTGGGATAATCCGGTTACCCATAGATCACTTGCCGAAGAGCTCCTTGTAGGACGGCACAACGTCAGCCGTGAATCTTCTCATGCCCTCCAGAGTCTTGTAGTGTTGCACCATCTCCCTTATCACATTGAACGGCAAAGTAGCTATATGAACTCCCAGCTCCGCTACCTCCCTCACCTGCCTAGCATTCCTCATGCTCGCAGCTATCACCTCGGTCTTATAACCATAATTTCTGTAAATCCTCAAGATCCGACAGACCAAATCTACGCCGCTCAGGACACCCTCATCTTGCCCCAAATCAGTAAGACGCCTCACATCCTCGCCTCGGTATAGCTCTGATATGGAACTGGATTTGTCCAGAGCTTCCTCAAGCTTCTTCTCAACCGCCTCTCTCAGTAACACAGAGTCAAAGTAGTCTCCCTTCTGGAAATCGACACTCACCTCCATCCCAAGCCTATCACGGATACAGTCATCGATCCGTCCTGCGAAGGGACTTGCATATGCAGCACCTGTCTTAGCTGCCAGAAGCGCCTGTTCAGGAGTCATGATCAGAGTGGCGTTTATCGGGATCCCTTCCCCGCTGAGTACTTTCATGGCTTTCAGACCGTCAAAATCTAGACAATCGTCTCTTAAGCTTGGATTGACAGGGATCTTCACAGCTACCTCTCCATAGGAACTGAACCTATCGTAGAGAAGGCGTGCCTGTTCAATCATCTCGTCAGCCTTTAACGCGATGACCTCCAGACTCACTGGGCCGGGAACAGCCTCAAGAATCTCCTTTATGTAGTCTTCCATAGAGACTTTTCCACCCCTCTTGTCGACAGCCCTCTTTATCAGAGATGGGTTGGTCGTAGCTCCGTCAACGATGCCCCAAGAAGTCGCCTCCCTAATCTCGTCGATATCGGCCGTGTCAATGAAGATCTTCATCCAAAACCTCCTAACTATCAGATCATAGACGGATATTTCTAATAAATCCTCTTAGCTAGCTCTACCCGGAGAGTAGCAGTCCCATATCCTTTGGGCTCATCTGTGATGTCGTTCAGCAATCCTCAAAACGCTACGTGCCTCTCTCTCTGAAGAACAATGGGTGCTGAGGAAAAGGCCCCCGTGCCTCAATTTTGAGAGCAGAAGCTCTGCCTCGTCAGGCGTACAGGCGATCTGGAGGCATTTATCTGCATCAAGCACTTTGGCGCAAAGGTCTGTCCACTCTGACATCGGTTTAGCTCCTGCTCCTGGAACCCACTGGATACCAT
>CAZBDB010000226.1:0-2676 GCA_964490655.1 uncultured Candidatus Bathyarchaeia archaeon
CACGAAGAAGTTCTCGTTCGAGTTGAGCTTCAGGATCTCCGATGGATCTCTATTCAATCTGCCGGCCAGACCTTCGATAGTCTCCCCAACATCATAGATGCTCAGGTTCTGAGCTTCCTTCATGGTTTGCTTCAGCCAACTTCTTTCCTTCGTCTTCAATTGTCAAACCTTCCTTCTACAGCCGAGGCATGGTTGAAGAGACCTTCGGCCTCAGCCAGTGCCTTAACGTGGCCTCGAATGCTTGATAGGCCATCCTTAGTGGATTCAACAATGCTGACCTGTTTCACAAAGTCGAGCACCGATAGTCCTGAGAAGACATGTCCAAAACCGTAAGTCGGGAGGATGTGGTTCGTTCCGAAGGCATAGTCGCTCGCTGACACGGGTGTGTAGGGACCTATCAGGATCAGTCCTGCTGATTCTATTCTATCTGCGATAGCCATTGGGTCTTCTGTGATTATCTCTAGGTGTTCCGGACCGAATTTGTTTGTGAATTCGACGGCTTCTTCGAGGTTCTGGCATCTGATTATTGCTCCATTGTCAGAAAGAGCTTTTGCTACTATCTCTTTTCTAGGCGATGTGGGAAGAATCTTACTGATCTCCTCAAGGACCCTCTCCGATATTTCTTGTGATGTTGTTAGTAGCATCGAGATGGAATCGACACGGTGTTCCGCTTGAGATATGAGATCGAGAGCAATCAGCCTAGGGTCAGCGTTTTCATCAGCCAGAATCAGTATCTCACTCGGGCCGGCTGGTAGGTCAATGGCCACGACTCGTGAAACCAAGATCTTAGCCATCGTGACGTACTTGTTCCCCGGACCAACTATTTTCTCAACAGGCCTGATCGAATCGCTTCCATAAGCGAGAGCGGCTATTGCTTGAGCACCTCCAACATTGTAGAGCTCGTCGATGCCGCATAGATCTGCAGCCACGAGTGTTAGTGGATTCAACGTGCCTTCCTTTGTGGGCGGGGAGCAGACAACGAGCCTTCTGACGCCGGCCAATCTCGCCGGTGCAGCCATCATAAGAAGTGTGCTTGGGTATGCAGCCTCCGCACCGGGCACGTAGCAGCCTACGCTCTGTAGAGGGTATGTCCTGAAGTAGACCTTTACGCCAGTTCTTTCAGATTCAAAACTCATCCGACCCAATCTTTCCTTTTCAAAGTGTTCTATCCGGCTCTTCAAGAATCTCAGCGCCGATAATTGCTCTTCCTTCACCTCGCCATACGCGGATTCAATCTCCTCTCTTGTCACTCTCAAAGCATCAGCAGACAATGCCACGTCATCGAACTCCTTCGTGAATCGTAGCAGAGCCGAGTCACCTCTTTTCCTAACCTCATTTATGATTGCGTGTACGTGTTTCTCAAGCTCCGGATCGGACCATCTGGATCTGGGCCATCTTCTATCCAGTATGTCTGCTGGTATTGACTCAATATCGAATAGTTTGATCTTGACGGGTTTTCTCATGTTCTATTCTCCAGACACTATCTCTTCGAGCGGCAAGACTTGTCTCGGCTCATACACAACGAGTCCTTGAGCGAGTCTCCTAAGTGTCGGGATGAGCTGGAGGAATCTTTCCTTCTCGATAACTGTGTTCACGGAGTACCAGTTCTTATCGGAAAGAGGCGAGACTGTTGGTCCCCTCAACGCTGGGAGCATTTTCAGGAGTTCGGAAAGGTTCTCTTTGCTCACGTTAACGAAGATGTGGAGCTTCTTCCTTCCGTCGACAACTCCCTTCAGCAAGGTCAGTATGTCGTAGATCTTCTCCCTTTTTGAGTCGTCCTTCATTGAGTCTTTGTTGGCAATGAGGACAGCTGTTGACTGCATAAGGGTCTCGATGATCTTCAAGTCGTTCTGCTCAAGGGATGAGCCTGTTTCGGCTACCTCGACGATTGCGTCGGCGTTCTCTGGGGGTTTGGCCTCGGTGGCGCCGAATGAGAGGTAGATGCTGACCTTTTGGTTCTCACCTCTCCTCCACCATGGAGTTACTGTCATAGGGTCTGCTTCGCCGAATGCTCTTTCGTAAACGGGGTTGGCCTTGATATACTCGCTTGACAGGTTCAAGTACTCTGTGGAGATCTTCAGGATTCTGTCTTCCTGTATGAACTGCTCCAACAGGTCTGAGAGGCAGCTTATCTTTGTGAAGGAGTTGGGTACGGCCACGACGAGCTTGACCTTTGAGTATTCCAGGTCGAGGAGGACCTCGGCATCTGCATGTGTCTCCTGTATCCAGTCGAGGCCGGTGATGCCCAAATCCTGTAAGCCTTCGCTGACGGAGATCGGTATCTCCTGCGGCCTGAGAATCTTGAGATCGATCCTCGGATCATTGATTGTCGGGCGGTAGGTCCTCTCCGTTCCGGATATGATGTAGCCGGCACGTTCAAGCGTTTTGAATGTTGCTTCAGCCAAGTGACCCTTAGGTATGGCAAACCTTACCCTATCCATAACCTGACACCTCTGATTGTTTCGATCATTCTTGATAAACAGAAGATAAAAGATTGCATAGGAGTAGCAAACCGTGTGGCGAGTGAAAAATTCAGGAAGATGAGCGATTCCTGAGAACCTAAAGTGAGGTCACAGAATCGAAAGATGAACGCAAACGCCTCTTGTGAACACGATCCCTCACTTTCACCACGGTAGAAAAGGCTATGTTGTGTTTATATAAATCTTTCTGAACCTC
>CAZBDB010000227.1:0-2664 GCA_964490655.1 uncultured Candidatus Bathyarchaeia archaeon
TCAGTCTGGTGCTTTTCATCGGAGGCGTGTGCTCAACTGTCATCATGATTCCGTCTGGATTATTGGCCGATAGATATCGGCGAAGAAACATCCTGATCTTGAGCTCTGCCCTCTTGGCCTTTGCCATGTTCTACTTGACGACAGTGAGCAACTGGGAACAGAGCATTATAGGGTTCTTACTTTGCTTGTGTGCCTTCTCTCTTTTCCTACCTGCCAGGCACACGTTGATCGCGGACAATTCAGAGATTCACAGCATGACCACGACTTACAGCTTCCTGAATATTTCTTGGCCTGTCGGCTCAATCATCGGGCCCTCTGTTGGGGGATTCCTTGCGGATAACTATGGATGGAACTACGCTTTCTACGTTGCTGCTTCGGTGTCGTTGGTCTCAATTGTTCCAGCTTTTCTCTTTAGGAGAACCTACAGAGGAGATAAGAGACGCGATAGGAAGAAGACCAATGGAACATTCTTCACAAAGGAGGTTGTTATCCTCCTGGTTGTATTCTCCTTTTCTCAGATCTTCTTGACCACTGCAATAGGGATGATGGACCCTGTGGTGCCGCTCTATCTTACCGAGACTTTCAATGTAAGCAAGACCGCGGTTGGTTTCTTCTTCTCTATGGGACGTGGTGTGGCAACTCTTGCCACACAGATTCCCAGCGGCATATTGGCTGATAGATACGGACGCAAGAGAATCTTATCTCTTAGCATACTTCCTCTGGCAATTATCATATCACTCTGGCCGTCGATACAGAATTACGTCCTCTTGATGCTGCTCTACATGTTCATAATTGGCTTCTGGAGTATGACGTGGCCAGTTACACCAGCATATCTCATGAATCTCACTCCTACCCTTGAAAGGGGACGCGTTATAAGCATCAACCAAACAGCAATAAGGCTAGGTTTCACTCTGGGACCCCTAGTCGGAGGATACTTTTGGCATGCTTACAGCCCAACAACACCTTTCTATGTCTCAGCCGTTTTCTTTGCATTGTCCTCCCTCTTTGTCTTGCTTCTAGGAAGATCCTAAACGGTTGCACTGACCTGACCGACGATGAAACGAAGGTTCAGGCTAGATCTCGGCCTTCTCAGGTTCATGTATAAACACTAGGCTGAGAGCCAGACTTCCAAAGGTCAGAACAGATTGAACAAGCCAAGTATAGGTGGGGTCTAGATCATAGATGTATCCTCCTACCAACGATCCAAGCATCACAGGTAGAGCAAAAGCATAACCCATTCCAGGACCACCTCCTCCCCCTCCGCCCGGAGTAATCATTATTGAGCCCCTTCCAAAGGCTGCCATCACCCTTCCTCTGATCTCCCTAGGCACAACATCAGCCATGAAAGCCGAAACCGCAGGTGGCAGAAATGCGTTAGTGAACGAGAGCATCAGAAGCACGGCAAGGACATCAATGAATCCTCGTGAATGCGTGAAGTACAGAAGAGGCACAATACTTAGGATGAAGGCAGCCACAATCGTTTTTCTTTTCCCGAGGCGATCTATTACGGCCCCACCAGGAATCGACAAGGCTATCCTAACAGCTGAGTATACTGATATGGGTGTTCCCCACTCCGCGGCAGATAGGGCAATCGCCTGAGTGGCGTACACGACCCAGAAAGGTCCGGCGATCGCGTTTGCCGCAAAGCATAGAGCTATCACCAATGCGAGCCCCCTCAAGCTTGTGGGTATCCACTTGAAGACGACAATGACACTACGATAGGATTCCTTCACAAGCTCCCTAAGGTTAGCAAAACCCATGTTGCCCCTGGATCGTTCAGCAGTGTCCTTCAGGAATTTCATTTGAATCGTTGCTGAAACCGAATACGTAACCACTATGAGAGCGTAGAGATATCTCGCAGCTGTTTCTACTCCCATGGCGTCAATAAGGTAGCCCGCAAGGTAGGGTGCCATAACAGCCACAGCTCCAGGGACAGCACTAGACGTTGCGAAGCCGATGCCTCGCTGCTTCGGGGATAATGAATCAGCCATTAGGGCTGATTGGGCTGGAAACTGGAAGACGATCATTCCCAGGAGAAAGCTGCCTATCGCAAGGATCACCCAGTTGCCGGCAAAGACGTAAAGGAGGTATATTGAAGCTGACAGATAACCAGCAACCACGATGAGCCTCACTCGGCCTGTTCGATCAGCGACAAAACCAGCGAGAGGGAAAATCAGGAAGCCTGCCAGTGGCCTAAGTGAGCTTATGAAGCCTATCTTGGCGGGGTCGCCGCCTAGAGCCAAAACATACAGCGAGAAATATGGGAAAGCTGCGCTTCGGGAGAACATCCCTAAGATACGAGTGACCGTTATCACAAGGACATTTCCCTTCAGAAAGCTGAACAAGAGTCTAGAATCACCATGGTCAAGAGACTGTCTGAAAGACTTAATAAAAAGCTGGGATGCAAGCCAAAGGCCCAGTAGCAGATGATTCTCGGGAACTCCCGAATTGTGACACTCGTTGCATCGTTTGCATGCATAATCTAGTATTATCCCTTTTCTTCCTTGGACGACTTAGACTTCTGTTGGGTTGCGTCCAAATGTTTTCTCGTAGGCTTCGTGGACCTTCTTCTCGAAAGTCGTTAGGGATTCTATCGGCAGCTTGACGGAAGCACGTTTCAAGCTTGACTCATACATGGCGACACACATTTCTATGTCTTTTCTT
>CAZBDB010000228.1:0-2657 GCA_964490655.1 uncultured Candidatus Bathyarchaeia archaeon
GCTGTTGGAATCTACAAGGAGCCAGAGCTCATAAGAGAGATCATGGACTTCTGTGCCGAGTTCCATGTAGAGGCTTTGCATAGAGCTCTAGAAGACGTGGATGTTGACTATGTAATCATGAGCGAAGACATGGGATATAAGAAAGGGCCTATGATTGGGCCTGAAGCTGTAAGGAAGTTCATGGGTCCGGCCTACAGAGAGATTGTTAAGTTCTTCCGAGACCACGGTGTGAAGGTGATAGGCGTGGATAGCGATGGGAACATCGAGCCTTTGATACCTGTCTGGCTTGAACTCGGGATAAACTGTGTGACTCCGTGCGAGGCAGCGGCGGGTATGAATGTAGTCAACCTTGGAGAGAAGTATCCTAGGCTGATCATGATAGGCGGAATAGACAAGAGAGAGCTAGCCAAAGATAAGAAGGCAATAGAAAGGGAACTAATGAGCAAAGTTCCCCCTCTTGTAGAAAGGAGAGGTTACTTTCCAGGGGTAGACCACGCAGTGCCACCAGACATATCGTTGCAGAACTTCGAGTACTTCGTGTCCCTTTTGAAGGAACTCTGCCGATGGTAAGCAAGCGTGCATGCAGCATGTTATTATTGTCTCATCTACGTTCTCAATGGATGTTGCCCAGAAGATCCTGAAATGCTCAAGTCCTACGGATCGCCTCACTTTCCGAGCCGCTCTTGCCAAGATGATGCAGTGCAACACGTGACTTCCCACTGTCACTCTACTGAAAAGATCGCGTAGAAACCGATCCTTCGATTGTCCGTTTGAATTGCTGTTGAAGATCCCCAGGAAGGGGAGAGGGGAAGGGGTGGATCTCTCCCCCTCCCTCCCCCGTCGGGCCTACTCAAGCGCTTTCAGGTTTTCTGTGACGCGATCGATAGATGTTCTGATGAGATCTGTCTTCTTCTTCATTAGGTTGATTGATGCTTTCAGTACTGCATCTTCAGTTATTTTTGAGGGTTCCAGATCTGGCAGATGGTGCATGATGGCGTCGATTGCCATGATTGGATCAATACGGCACCCGTCAGGTGGAGGCGGTGGGCAGTACCTGCATGGCAATGGGCAGAGCCAACAATGCCAGCACAACCATGGAAAGATTCTGCATATGTGATCGGTCTGACATTGGGGCAGCCAAGGAAACAGTATGCACTTAAGTCTGATCGGCGGAAGCCCCTCAACGATAACTATTTCTTTTTCGAACTTCGGTCTCTTTGCCAGGGATTCTGCGTGGATCACAATGGTTCTGCGTGCTTCACCTTCGAGGTTTTTAAGTCCCTTCCATATTCTGGCAAGAAAAGGGATCTTCTCTATTGCATCTGTCACCTCTGCCGGCACTTGTTGTCTACTCCAGCGTTCCCAGATTCTTGTTGTAGTATCCGACGACAATAATGCCCTTCTCCCATCTTTGATATATAAGAGTTCCGCATTGTATGCCACTTCCTTCATCTGACCTAGTGAGTTCTGGCGCGCAAATCAGGTGATGTGGAAGAGGGCCGAGAATAAGTTATAAGGTTCAACAGAGCATTTCTTTATTGATGGCTTATGAAGCGGATCGAGCTTAGGAGTATGGAGGATCTTGCTTATCTGGCGTCTAGTTCGGCTTTCGGCGCCACCATTCAACACTTCAAGGATGAGACTGGTAACCACTTCTACTTCATGATCGGAGGAACGATGCGCCAGTCGTTCGTTTATTATTTCAGAGGTGAAGAGATTAAGGGAAGATTCATCAACTTGAATGCAACCAAGAACAAGATTGGATATTCTGATCTGCCCATTCTTGATCCCAAAATCAAGGTCATTCCTATAATAGAAGTGAAAGCGCAAGACTTCTTGGATTTCGGGTAGTCGGAATCAGGAATGAGCTAGGCAGCTTTCGTATTTACTTCTATTTTCGGATCCTTGCGATTCGTCCGTTGTTCGCTCTCTGCAATTCCTTTGCAGAGATCTTAACGAGCGAGTTTTCGGAGCCACCGCTGGTATACAGGGTCTCCTTTTCCATCACTTTTGGGTCTATTACAAAGATTGCTTTGTATCCGAACGATGGAACTCCTCCGCAGGGATATCCTGTTTTCTCCAAGATCTCTTCGGGTGTGGCGACTCTTGGCCTGTCGATATTCAAGGCTTTTCCAATTCTTGATGTGCTTGCTCTATCCTCTCCCTTCACGATCGCAACTACGAGCTGGCCTTGGCCATCGATCAGGCAGATGTTCTTGACGAAGTCCTCTCGGTTAGCGTTTGCCGCCCTTGCTGCCTCTTCTACGGTATGACAAGATTGTTTGAAGATGAGATGTTTGCCTCCGATCCCGTGACCTTGCATGAATATTCTCAGTTTTTCTTCATACTCATTCATGGCACAAGAAATAGCTGCTTTGCTGTTTTAAGTCTGTCGGCCTAGGAAGGTCTAGACAACATGTCTTCTCGCGCGCGGCACAGGTAAGAAACAGATAGAGTAGAAAGCGAACATTGCCCCGCTAAGAGATATAATCTGGTTCACGCTACAAGATGGGGTAAGTGATGGGGGACACCAGATGAATTCAGGCAAGGCAAAGGTGAGATCGGCGAATAGCGTTTTGGCTATAACGACGGTTTCGCACATGATGCAGCATATCTTCCTCGGGACGTCTATTCTCTTCCCGCTGATTGTATCTGAG
>CAZBDB010000229.1:0-2642 GCA_964490655.1 uncultured Candidatus Bathyarchaeia archaeon
ATATGGACATCGAGTCTACAAGGATCTGAAGGAAGCCGGCTACACTGTCTATCCGGTCAACCCCAGTGCCACAGTGATTCTAGGAGACAGATGCTATCCAGACCTGAAATCCTTGCCCGTGAAACCTGATGTCGTTAACCTCGTCGTTCCACCAGAAGTCAGAGAGGAAGTTGTCAAGGCGTGCAAAGAGTTGTGCATAACGAAGGTTTGGATGCAGCCTGGGTCCGAGTCTGAGAAAGCCATCCAGTTCTGCGAAGCTAATGGAATCGACGTTGTATATGGAGTCTGCATCATGGTCGAGCGTAGAAAGATGTAATACGTTTCGGGAGCTCTTGACGAGAAATCTTTCTCGGGATACAGTCGGTGTAGATAGACTTATCTGCAACTTTCAGCAGAGGTCATCGGATGTGAAGGAGGAAAGAGAATGTGGAAGGTTATAGAGTCTGGCAAGATTCCTTTTGCTCCATATTCTAAGGGAATCGCGAATATCAAGAGGATCGTGGAGAAGGACAAGGTGGGAACCGAGCGGATCGCTGGGTTCGGCTTGATCGAGGTGCCTCCGGGCGGCGTGTTTGGGCCTCATTCACATCCTGAAAGGGAGGAGATATACTATGTCCTCTCAAGCTCGGGGTCGATCGTCGTGGGAGACAAGGAGGTACCGGCAGAGGAAGGGTTGACGCTCTATGTATCAGGCGAGGACACGCATGGCATGAAGAACCAGGGCGATCAGCCGCTCGTTGTCATGTTCATAACAGTGTACAAGTAGGGACTGGACCCTTCGGATAGATCTGGCATGAAGGCCGTCGTCTACTACGATGCCGATGACTTCCGATGGGAGGACATGAAGACTCCTCAGATAGGCTCGGATGAGGTCTTGGTCAGGGCTAGGGCTTGCGGGCTCTGCTCGACGGACGTTTGGAAGGCCATATACCATAAGGCTAAGCCGGGCTCTGTTCTAGGTCATGAGGTCTCCGGAGAAGTAGCGGAGACTGGCTCCAATGTGGATGCGTTCGAGATCGGCGATAGAGTCGCCGTGTACCATCGCGCTGAGTGTGGAGGGTGCTATTCCTGTAGGCATGGTCAGGAGCCGCTCTGTGCTCAATACCGTGAACAGTCGATTTTCCCTGGGGCTTTCGCCGAGTACATCCGTGCGGTTCCTAGATTGGTTGAGAAATCTATCATAAGAATACCTGATGAGTTGACCTTCGACGAGGCGACTCTCATAGAGCCGACGGCATGCTGTGTCCGAGCTGTCTCGAAATGCGGAATCAGTCTTGGCGATACTGTCTTGGTTGTCGGCGACGGTCCACTTGGTTTACTGAACGCTCAAGTCTCAAGGTGCGCTGGTGCTTCGGTCGTGATGCTCAGTGGACATCATGATTATCGTCTCGGGATAGCTAAGCAGCTGAAGATCGATCATGTCTTCAACTCTAAGAAGGTTAACGCCAAGAAGGAAGTTATGGAGCTGACTGATGGGCGCGGAGCAGACTTCGTCATTGTGGCGGTTGCCTCGACAGATGCGGTTCATCAGTCGATGGGGCTTGTTCGTAATGGGGGGAAGATCTGCATCTTCGGCGACTTTAGGGATGTTCCTCAGCCTAACCTCGACTTAGATCTTAAGCTGGTTCTTCGTGATGGTGTTGACATATTCGGAAGTTGGGGTTGCTCAACCCAGAACTATAGGGTCGCTTTCGATTTGGTAACCTCAGGTCGGGTGAAGGTTAGAGAGATGATAACTCACAGGTTCCCGCTGGAGAAGTTCTCGGAAGCCCTCAAGCTGTTCTCAAGCAAGGAATGCCTAAAGATAGTCCTCAACCCCTGATCTTGAATGCGAGAGCAAGACCCGAGCACCATTCCTGTAGGTGCCGTCCATAGGAAAGGCGGATCAGGAAGCAACAGGTTCAGATTAGAAAGCTTGGGTAGCTTGGACGACCAAAGAGAGTAGCGTCAAACAAGGACTAATGGGAATCCAACGGGCAAAGCAAAGAATCAGAGAGGATTTCTTGTTCTCCACGAATTCGCAAACCTTCAACTCTTATTATTCGTTTGCGCTGAATCATCAACGCTAGAGTATCGCCAAAACGTATCCCTGAGTACGGTAGTGGGATTGAATGGTGCAAGATGTTACCTGAGATGTCTTTATTCTGGACTGTCGGTTCACAAGTTGTATATACTATGGGTGAAACATAGGCGTAGCGCGGATTGCAGCGCAAAGTGTGTGAGGATGGTTCTCCACGACGCGCAGTTTTACCAAACAGGGAGAAAAGGCAGTGGGAGTCGGAAGCGGCCATCTTCCGCCTGAAGCCATCCTCACTCTCCCATTTGACGGCTGCGCCGAGTTACGGTTTTATGATACATAATCTGATGCCTTAAGATTGTTTCTTCCACCTTTATACATCGTTTCAGGGAACTCTGAAGTGGTGCGGATTGTTTGAAGAGTCGATGGTCGTATTGGCGTCCAGGCAACCGGGAGATCCTTGAGATTCTGAAACGTCACTGCAGCTCACCGAAAGTGTCGGAGGAAGCGAAGGAGAGACTTGTCAAGAACGGATGTAGAGTGTTGGGCTACAACTCTTCAGAACTCGTTAAGTAGAGGATCATGAAAGCGTGCCCGTGCAACCTCCAAGAAGCCTCTGAAGCGG
>CAZBDB010000230.1:0-2582 GCA_964490655.1 uncultured Candidatus Bathyarchaeia archaeon
TTCAGATCTTGCCAGCTGGCGCAGCCGTTCTTCTAGTGGACGAAGATAATCCAGTAACTTTTGCTTCTCCTTACTCAATACTAGTCTTTGAACGGATCTGAGACGCCTGGTTTCCAGCTCAGCGCAGTATAGGATCTTGTCGATGCCATCATAAAGTTGCTTAGTAAGCTCGTCTTCGTTCATGGATGAGAGGGCTTTAGCTAGCAGTTCCTGAGAGGTTCCGATGATGTTCCTGAAGCCCTGGGACAAGGCGAGCTGAGCCAACCAGAGGGTCTCTTTGTAGCCTGCGTTTGCGATGAAGTACAGGAAGACCGCGTCAACGACCGCTAGGTCCCTGAGTGATCGGGGGTCCACAGTTTCTGGTGTGTCGGCTGAGTTGTGATAGTAGGGACCGCCCATGCCTAAGGCGACGAGGGGGCTTGGGACGCCTATAGTTGGGTCGTAGAAGTAGTTGTCTGTGCCGTATGAGTACTTTCTCAAGATGATCTTTTTGCCTGCAGGGGCCATAGGGAGTCCTCTTAGCGCGAATTTCTGATAGTAGGTCTCAGCAATCTCGATGAGAAGGGCATCTACGTAGGATGTGGCACAGTGCGGGCTCATAATGATATTCATGCATGATCCTATGTGCTCATACTTGCCGGCTCCCGTGTCCACCGTCAGATGGGCCACCATCTTCGGAATTCGATCTCTGTTCCTCTCAAGGTAGGCCAAGGTGCCGTAGCACTCAGCCATTAGGAGGGCCCTTATGCTCCTCCTGGGCCTTGGCAATCTTCCCTCTTCCACCAGCCTATTCAGCACTCTCAGAGCTTCGAGGATTATGGCCGACCCTGAAGCGTTGTCGTGGGCTCCCTGCTCATAGAGGTGACCTGAGACGAGTGCCTCTTCGTCGCCCGTGCCCTTGAGAACCGCGGTCGCATAGGGCAATGTGCCTATGTAGAACCTGCTATCAACTTTGGCTTTCACCTTGACAGTTCCCTTCTGCAGGAGCCGTCTCAGAAATCTGCTTTTCGCTGGTGATAGGCTGAAGCCGACAAGCTTTGAGTCATGTTTGTTCATCATCCAGGTTCCTGGTTTGTCGCCCCACGCGTTCACCCATCGTGTGGCCTCGGCAGGAATGTCTTCTCTCATGGAGGTGCCAAGGATGACGCCTGCTGCCTCTTTCCTGGCTGCCAGCATCTTCATGAGGGTCGGGCCGAAGAGCATTTTGCCCTTGAGAGGCATGTCGGCCAGTTCATGGTCTGAAAGGCCGCTTATGTCAACTACTTCAGTCTCTAAGCCTTCGGGCGCTGTAGGCGCGCACCACATCACGATGCTATTGGGAACATCCGTCCAATTGGCGAGGATTCTCTGATCACCTTCAACCTTGGGCTCAAGAACTTCGAGGGTCGCTTCCTTGACGTCCCATGCTATAGGATTCACCCAGTCCCCATACTTCGTTTCGCCGTCGGCAGGAGTCTCCACCAGCTTGGCGTCGGCTAATCCATTTTCCTTCATTATGTTCACGCAGAACTCGCAGCTTTCATGATACTTGGGGAAAGTGGACCATCTGTCGCGTTCCCAGATTTGCCTGTCATAGTAGGCGATGTTCTCTCCAGACATACCAGCCCTTATTATTTCCATGAGCTGCTGGATCAAGCGATTGCACCCGTGTTAGTTACGAGGGCATGAGCCTATAAGTTTGTTTGCATGCAGAACGGGAAAATATACCAGAACGTATAAATTCTGCCTGCTTAATTAGCACTGCAGTAGACAGAGGAACTTGGAATGGCCTATAAATACCTGGCGGATGCTTGGAAGAGGCCTGAGGCTTCGTACATCAAGGAGACAATGCAGCAGAGAGTGATCTCCTGGAGAAAAGACCCCGCATTGGTAAGGGTTGAGAAGCCTACGAGGCTAGACAGGGCTAGAAGACTTGGATACAAAGCTAAGAAGGGCTACGTCATGGTCAGGGTTCGCGTTAGACGAAGCGGTTTCAGGAAGCCCAGGCCTAGATCCGGTCGTCGCCCCAAAAGGATGGGTGTGAAGAAGCTCAAGCTCGCGAAGAGCATGAAGCTCATCGCCGAGGAGAGGGCAGCTCGCAGATTCCCAAACCTTGAGGTTCTAAACTCTTACTGGGTCTGGGAGGACGGAGTGTACAAGTGGTTCGAAGTTTTGATGGTTGATAGGACGCTGTTGCCTGAACTAAACCTCGGTAAAGGACGAGGGAGGGCTTTCAGGGGCTTGACAAGCTCTGGGAGAAAGGTGCGCGGGCTCCTTCCATAGAACACCGTTTCTCTTCAACTTGAATCTCAACGAACAATATCTTGCCCATCAATCCAGAGATACCTTTCTCCATGCATGCATGTTCTTGGGTTCCAGATAGTAGACTGAAAAGACTTTAATCACTGGACGGATAATCCATCGGCTGGTGAGGGGTTTGAAGATAACTAAGATAGAGGTCGTTCGGAACAAGAAGCCCATATCTCTGCCTGAAGCTTGGCGGCCGGCTTGGAACATGCCGGATGTAGAGCCGGTGAAGACCACAGGCTTCGCTTTCTACAAGGTGCATACAGATGAGGATATAGTTGGTATAGGTCCCTGTT
>CAZBDB010000231.1:0-2575 GCA_964490655.1 uncultured Candidatus Bathyarchaeia archaeon
AGAAGCAGATGAGATGATCGAGGCAGCGGACAAAGCACGGGTGAAGCTCCAAGTGGCATACATGGTCCGTTTCAGCCCAGTCTACATGAAGCTGAAACAACTTCTAGACGAGAAAACACTCGGAGACCTCCACATGGCATACAGCTGTCAAGTCGGATGGTTCCCACCCAGGCATCCCTGGCTATTCATCAAAGAACAGTCCGGAGGCATGCTCACGGAGCAAGCAATACATAACCTTGACGAATGGCTCTGGCTCTACGGGCCTGTTGACACAGTCTATGCAAGGGTCAGTCATATTCCCATGGGTGGAACCTATCCTACGGAAGAAAAGGCTGTGGAGAACAACGCAGCCCTGATCGTCCACTTCAAGAACGGTGGGACCGGAATGCTCATCAAGAGCTGGGCTGCCGAGATCGGTCATCGAGGAGAAGGCTTGGTCGGATCTGAGGGCTCCGCAACGATCAACCGAGGAAAGCTGACGTGGAAAACGCACAACATGAAGGAGGCCGAGACCTACGTGTCCACAGTGCCCGATGATGACACATATCGCACCGTCGATCCGGAAGCACGCAGAAGACGCTACTGGAGCTATGCATCTAAAGGCGCAAGCATCGAACACTGGCTTAGATGCATCAGAGAGGAAGAGGAACCCACCACCTCAGGAAGAGTTGGAAGAGTAGGCATACAAATAGCCGAAGCCGCATATCATTCGTCCAAGGTTGGACAGCCAGTCAAGATCAAATAGATCCAGATGAACTGAGGGAAAGGCATTGACTATTAGAATTGGCGCCATTGACAGCGCCCTAGCCCAACCCTGGGCCAGCCTTTTCAAGGTTGCGGCTCAGATAGGCTTCGAAGGGGTGGAACTGGGAGTTCGGGAGGATTATTCCGAAACCGAGCTTTGGGAGAAAGAGGGAAGAGAGAAACTCAAGGAATATTCTGCAGCCTCTAACGTCGCTATTGCATCCATCTGTCTTCACTCCTATTGGCATTTCGGCTTCGCCAGTCCCGAAAAGGCCACTAGAAGAAGAGCGTCCGAGATTGCAGAGGAAGCCGCTGCTATCGCTTCTGAGATGGGAGCGAGAAACCTCCTGATCCCCGTTACGTCGGCTGAAGGCGTCGCCGCTCAAGAAGCAAGAGAAAGGTGGATCCAGGGGATCAAGTCCTGTGCCGGCGCAGCAGAAAAACTCGGAGTCACATACGCGCTAGAGAACGTCGGCCGACCCTTCGCGGAAACTGGTGAACAACTAGCATCCATAGTGGACGAGATAGACTCGCCAGCTGTGAAAGTATACTATGACCCCGGGAACGCAGTACACAAGGATCTACATCCCCTTGTAGACATAGAAATTCTAGGCGAACGAATAAGCCAAGTTCACATGAAAGACCCGGGTGGAGAATATCTCGGCGAAGGAAGAATGGACATCCCGTCGGTCATCGGCGCGCTGAAAGAAGTCGGTTACAGTGGGTGGATCATACTTGAGACACGTCCAACTGACGACCCATTCAAAGCGGGCAAGAAGAATCTAGAGTTCCTACGTAGGCTCTTATAGCAACCACCATGACGGCATTCTTCATCGATCAAGAGACCGCATCAGTATATGCCAGCGCCTGCCCGCAGCGCTCTATCAGCATAGCCTCGGATATAGGCTCGTGTGCGCGCTATCTCCTCATCTTGACGCAGCTCTCCGAGCCTCTCTCTTCCTTGTTTGCTAAGAGCCGTGTCAAGACACTTTTTGAGAACTCCTTCATCTATCTTCTCTTCCTTGGTAAAGGTGGCCAAGTTCTCTTCTAGTTCCTCGATGGTGTTGGTTCCCGGCACTATCGTGCTTACTTCAGGGGAACTGAGTATCCACTTGAGGCTTATCTGAGATGGCGTGTAACCATCTGTCTTGAGATTGGGAGAACTGAAATGGGCGAAGGAGATACCGTAATAGGGCCAACAGAAGGGCTTCATAACCACTACACCAACGTCCAACGCCTTACAGAGCGGGAACAGGCCCTCTCTAGCTTCTTGACGATGATAGTTGTACGGGATCATTATCGAATCAAAGCAATCATACTTCCGAATCAGTTCAGCTAAGAACCTTAACCTATGGCAGGCAGCACCTATCGCGCTTATCCTGCCTTCGTCTTTGATTTGCCTGAGACATTCTATGACCTTCTCGAACCTTTCACGTGAATAGCTGTCTTCCGGCATGTGGACATTGAAAACATCTATATGATCAGTCTGCAATACTCTCAGTCTTCCATTCACCCATTCTGAAACAGCATCCCTCCACTCAGATTTTGGTATATCATTCAGTCTCCTCACAGGCCACAAAGTCTCAGCAGCTATGTAAACATCCTTTCTTCTTCCAAGGGTCTTCAAAGCCAAACCTAAAGACTGGGCCTCCTCCACAAGACCAGTGTCAAAGTAGTTCACCCCAGCATCTATCGCTTTCTCTATCAGCTCGTTCCTCGGATCCTGACTCAATGGTAGCTCCTCTGGACTCACTTCTTCTTCGGCTTTCCTTTCTCCTGGATAATGAACTGGATTGAGGAAGCGTGCATACTCATGGCCTCCGAGCCCCAG
>CAZBDB010000232.1:0-2574 GCA_964490655.1 uncultured Candidatus Bathyarchaeia archaeon
CGCCGTAAGTGATGAGATAGTTATTATACCACTGCTCAGGGGCCTTTCTAAGTATCTCCACAGCCTCATCAGGATCTAGGGATGTGGCCACAACGTTATCCTCAGTATCTCGTTTCAACAGGAACGTCTTGCTTATCCTAATCTCGCTGACAACCTTCTCAGGCTTAAGTATCAATCTCGGGTCTATCATCACTCTCGGATGGGATGGCAGAAACTTCTCCGTCGGATCGTCAGGCTTAACATTTTCCAGCTTGTTCTTCCTGAACGTGGGCTCCAGCCAAGGGAAGTTCTTGATCGAATTCGTCCTCATGTAGAACTTCCTCTCAGACGGGTAGCCAAAGGCTTTGCCGCTTTCAAACCTTACAAAGATCCAATCATCCTGATGAAATTCACCCTCAGAATGGTATATCGCCGGACCGTAGGAGTGAGTAGTCTTACCTGTGTTTGTGGGTGCGATTAGGAGGTAACCCTTGCCGCTGACAGCTCCGGAGGCACCATGGACCGATAGTATGCCAAACCGGTCTTCAAATATGTCTGCTGCGATCCCGAGAGCCGTTGGTTTTGTCTGTCCATAATAGTCCTGGTTGAATATCACAGCGGTCTTCGTCTCTCGGTTGTAGAACCCCCCAACATTTATCTCAGGCTTCTCCATCGGCCCATTGTGGAAGTCCTTAAAGTCTATCTTTCCACCGTCATCTATCGTGTAAACAACACCGTGAGGCATAACCGTATGTGTATGGGGCCACCAGTTCTCAGACCAGAAGTCGTGCACATGATCTATGTTTGTGTATAGCCTGATGTTCAAACCATTGAAATAGGCGTCGTCGCTGTACTTCACAAACTGTTGACAATGCGCAACTAACTCGTCTCTCTGATCTACGTCGATCTCCATTGGATAATCGGGTTTGAAGTAGTTGACCCTTCCCTTGAACTTCGTCTCATACCACATGCTCAATTCTTCACCCTCTGTGACATGACGTATACTTAGGCAAGGGACTTTCTCATCTTCCCGAGGTCAAGGATCATCTTGCTCAGATTTTCTACGCTCAACCCGTTGAGGTACTCGGTTACCTGATCTTCCTGCAACTGTATAGCGAGCCTCTTACTCCGGGATGTCTTTCCTGCGAGCATATCCCTAATGTAGGATGTTGCCAACCGGCTGAGTATGATGTACCTCTCATCTGGTTGCTCCAGGTCCATAAAATCATCCAATACCTGAATGCTATCATGCAGCCTGCGCGTAAGCAGCATATTATGATCTGGGTCCCTATCTAGAAACTTTGATGAGAATCTAACATCGGCCTCTATCGATGGGTAGATCTCCTCCAGAAGCCTGTCAACCGACTCCGCACGCATCGTCTCCTTTATCTCCTTCAAAGCTGTCCCAAATCCTATGAATTCAGGGGGCAGACCGCATGTATAGGCCGAGGCGACGAAATTCACCCATCTTGGAGGTCTATGGAAAGCGGCGTAAGCGTAACCCATAATGCTCCTCTTCACATCTGGATCTGGACAGAGTCTCAGAATGCTCTCTACATTTCTCAACTCCCTGTAGTACGCTACCTCTTCGACGTTGAGTAATCGCTCCCGTTGGTTCGGTATATAGCTGGATATGATGGAGATCTTCTCAGCGATCTCAGATAGCTCCAGAAGGTAGTTCTTTGCGAATATGAAGATCATCCTCTCTAACTCTTGAAGCTCATCCTCCTCGAACTCCATCGGCGGCTTCCCGACGGATTCCCTCAGCCTCTCGATCAAAGCCTTAGTCTTTTCGGCTCCATGGTCATATCTTAGACCAGACTGGATAGTGTAGGTACGTACCCCGGTGTACTCCTTGAGGAAGTTGTTCACGTTTTCCGGAGCAAGGTGTCCTCGAAAGGGCAGAGCTCCGCATCCAAGTATGGGGTAGATCTCGACGCCGGTCTTGTCCTCGATCCGTTTGCAGCTCCCAAGGGCTATCTTACATGAAAGAACCGATGCAAGGTGACCGTACAGTAGGGCGGCCTCCGACTTGCCGACAAAGATCCTTGCGTAATCTTTTATGTTCACATCCTTTATGAAGAGATTCAGCATCTGCTCCATAGTCAGGTGTTCAGCGATGCCGCCGAAGAGAGGTATGATCCGAACTCCCATCTCCTCAGTCTTTATCCTGAGATGCTTGCCTGCTACTCTAAGTAGATCCTCGCATCTCATCTTGCAGTTTCCCAGCTCCTCGGTCGTTGTAGTGGCGGCTTGGACGGCTTCTATTATACCTTGTTCCTTGAAATTGTGGAAGCAGTAGTTGATGCCTTCAACTATCGCCAACATAGTCATCAGCTGTCTGAAAGGCTCCTCACTGAATGAACTCACCATTCTCGGTGTGACGAAAACATCGACGCCGGGTACGAAGTCCGTTTCTTCATGAATCTTCTTAACGATCTGACCGATCTGATGGTAGGGTGTCAGCTTGCCCATATAGTCTACCAAGTATTCGTCGCAGTTGAAGCCGTCCTTTTTGAACGAGCCTATGGCCTCGTCGACCTCTTCCCTGACAGGGATATGGGTAGAAGCGGAGTCGGCATGCTGGGTAGCCAT
>CAZBDB010000233.1:0-2574 GCA_964490655.1 uncultured Candidatus Bathyarchaeia archaeon
CTCCCTCCATGATTCAATGAATTTATCGAGTTCCTCTGGGCAAGCCTCGAAAAACACAATAAACTTCACTTCCTCACCTCTCCTTGTCTTCCTGCACCAATTAATGGGGCGCATCACCGTTTAAAACTTTTGAGAAAATGAGTCTGGCACATAACCTATACGTTCCCTCGCAATTCCTTTAAGAGCTTCCACAATTTGTTTCGATTCCTCTTCAGACATTTTCATCACCTATGGCAGAGATTGGTGTTCTTCCCTTGAATCGTTTTCTATAAAAAACGGTACTCTTCCATATACTGAGCTAGCTGAGGAAAATCACCCTCGCTCGGTTGTGATTACTCCAAGGATGACAAGAAAGGCTCCCATGACGAAAGGTGTGTCTATAGACTCCAGCAGAACCAGTCTTGCAAATAGAACGGAGACAATGGGTAAGAAGAAGAGGGAAACTCCAGCTGTTGTTGCTGAGACGTCTTCCAAGGCTTTGTACCAAAGAAGATAGCCCATGCCTGAAGAGAGCAAGCTCAAAACTAGTAGTAGCAACCAAAGAAAGGTTGATGATGGTAGAGTAGGCTGTTCGGAAATAAGCAGAATCGGGAACAAGAACAGCGTTCCGAAGATCATCGAGGACATCGTGATTCTATGAGCGCCATGCTTTGAAAGGATCTTTTTGCCAAGCACGGAGTAGAATGCCCAGGAGAGACCGGCGCCAAGAGAAAGCAGATCGCCGATGGCCCCAATAGGGCTAAAGGCTAATCTAAACGGCCCGACAATCAAGATGATGCCGCAAAAGGCTAGTGCAATCCCGAATGCTCGTTTCCAAGTCATCTTCTCCTTTAGATAGAAATGGTCCAGCAAAGCGATGAAGACTGGGTTTGCCGAAATTATCAAGCTGGAATTGGAGGCGGTTGTGAACTGCAGTCCCACATTCTGGAAGGTATGGTAAAGGGTTACGCCCGTCAAACCTAATATTACTAGAGTCTGCCAATCCTGAAGAATAGATCTGTCAAGAATGCTTCTGTCCTGAAAGTAGGAGAATGCAGCAAGAAATGGTAAAGAGATCAAGAAGCGGAGGAACGCTAAGTTTATGGGAGATATTTCTTCTAGTCCCAATTTGAGCAACGTGAAAGACGATCCCCAGAGAAAAACGACAACCGTTAGCATCAAGAAGCTTCTTGCTTTCATGACCAATCCATTCATGTTGCTCTATGGTTGTGAACATCGTCAGCTCCCAAGATTTATTCTTTACTAGTCAGTGACACCAGCCGAAAGTCAACAACAGAAAATGATTTAGCAAAGGTCCTGTCTATTTTCAGCTGGAGGTGTTGCGATTTGGTGAAGGCTGCTGTCTTGGTCACTGCATCTTCTGGAAAGGTGGACGATGTCGCCAAGAAAGCTGGTGGGCTGGGAGTCAGAGACGTTTTGACTGTCGCGGGTCGTGTAGACGTAGTGGTCTTTCTGGAGGGGTCGAGGGGTGAGGTTACCAATAAGGTCAGAGATATTTTCGAGGTCGAAGGAGTGGAAACGACGGAGACATTGTGGGAGGTGGAGATCTGAATGGTAAGAGCCGTAATCTTGATTAGGGCCCCGAAGACGCTGACCTCGTCCAAGGCAAAAGAGATTGCAGGTGTGGTAGACGCCTTCGATGTCTCCGGTAGGTTCGATGCTATCGCCCTGATAGAAGCAGAGGATCTCTCCGCATTGAAGGAAGCCGCTCTGGAGATTCAACGAATCAAAGGAGTCAGGAGAACAGAGACCCTAGTAGAAGTGCCTTAGAGGATTTCCTAAGCTACGAATTCGAAGCTATTGTGAATTGTTCTTAGCTAGCGAGTTGCTACCATGATGGAAGTGAACCACTAACTACTAATGTCACTAAAGAAATAGACTGCATAGATCTCGGTGGATGGATTTGGAGAAGAAAATAGTCTACTTTGGAAAGGCTGGGAAGGTGAACACAGAAGAAACCCTGAAGCTTGCCAAAGAGACGGCTCAAGAACTGGAAATCCAAAACCTTGTCCTCGCCTCAACACATGGTCACACCGCGTCAAAGGCCCTTGAGACCTTCAGCGATACAGACCTGAGGTTCATTGTTGTAGGAACGAACCGAGAGTCCTTTGCCAAGAATCTGCTGCAAGTCCTGGAGGAAAAAGGGGTCCCAGTCCGTTTCTCTAACGAGGTCGAATACAATTACCCAGAGCTCATGAGGAACGCCTTCAAGAAGCTTTCTGAGGGAGTCAAGGTCTGCATGGACATCTGCATGGTTGCCGCTGAAGAATACCTTGTCCCGGAGGGAAAGGAAGTCATCGCCATAGCTGGCACCTCTCCCCTGGATTTCGAAGACGGCGGAGGTGCGGACACAGCTCTAGTGATGATCCCGCGGAAGAGTGAAGAGTTCAGCAAGTTGCAAGAAAAAGCCAAAAGAAGAGACGTGAAAGAGATAATCTGCAAACCGAGATAACTATTAGCGAGACAATCATCAACGAGGCTAATCTAGCGCGCTCATTTCCGTTCTCGCCTAGCGCGCGCAGAATGCAGCTTCACTTATTTCTTGGAGAATGATGTAATACTATGAATGGTGCA
>CAZBDB010000234.1:0-2569 GCA_964490655.1 uncultured Candidatus Bathyarchaeia archaeon
CACAGCCACGAGCAGAAATCTGTTGGATAAGAACCCGACCTTGAACGCGTTGTGCCTCTCCGATCGACAGTTCCAAACAACAACTAACTCGAAGATGCAGGCTTGCATAAAGGCCACGGTTCTCGCCGCTTCCAATGAGCCTCCGACCAAGAAGTATTTCCACCAGAAAGTCACAATCGTTGTTCCAGATTGTAGAGCAACATAAGCAATGATGAAGGTGATCATTCCGTGAAGTATTCCCTCCTTTGGGTTGCGGGGATGTTGTTGCATTATGTCGTCGGGGGGAGGGTCCACGCTCAAGGCTATGGCTGGTCCTCCATCTGTAACCAAGTTTATCCACAGGATCATGGCGGGAAGAAGTGGAAGAGGTAAGCCGGCCAGAGCAAATGAGGATATAACGAGTAATTCGTCGAAGTTGCTGGAGAGGAGATATCGAACAAACTTCCTCACGTTATCGTAGATGATTCGCCCACCCCTCACGGCTTCAACTATAGTGGCAAAGTTGTCGTCAGCCAGCACCATATCGGATGCTTCTCTGGTGACATCTGTACCAGTTATTCCCATAGCCACCCCGATATCCGCGGCTTTAAGTGCGGGAGCGTCATTTACACCGTCACCTGTCATCGCCACGATATGACCATTTTTCTTCAGCACCCTCACGATGCGGATCTTATGCTGCGGCGAAACCCTTGCGTAAACATTGACCTCTTCCACGATCTTCTCGAACTCTTCATCACTCATCTTGTCCAATTCTTGACCCGTTAGAACTAAGCCTTTGTTTTCTAGGATTCCTATCTCACTAGCCACAGCAATAGCTGTCAGCTTGTGGTCACCCGTGATCATAACGGTTTTTATACCAGCTTTCTTGCATAGTGCTACAGATTCCCTAACCTCTTCTCTTGGGGGGTCGATCATCCCCATCAAACCGACGAAAACTAGGTCTTTCTCGATCTCTTCGGTGAAACGCTTGGTTGATTCTGGAAGTCTTCTATAGGCCATACTCAATACTCGTAATGCATTTTTGGCGAAGTTCTCGTTAACATGTAAGATCTTCTCCTTCTTCTGTTCTGTAAGTGTCGTTTCTTTTCCATCCTCATAAATCCTAGAGCAATCTGCCAGAACGATCTCTGGTGCGCCTTTAACATATGCGCAAAAGCCCTTACGTGGGATTGTATGGACGGTTGTCATCCTCTTCCTTTCTGAACTGAATGGCACTTCAGCTATACGCGGATGTTTCTTCTCCAAATCCCCTTTTTGTAATCCAGCCTTGTAAGCCGCAATAATCAGCGCTCCTTCCGTGGGATCTCCCGTAATATACCATTTATTCCCGTCATTTTCCAGATGCGAATTATTACAGAGAGCCGCAACTCTTGAAAGTAGCAGTAGTGCCTCATCATCCTTTGGGTTAGTGCGGTCGGATCCTAAAATAAACTCGCCCTTAGGTTCATAGCCTGAACCTGTGACTTCAATTGATTTGCCGTTATAATATACTCTCCTTACGGTCATCTCCCCTTTAGTTAATGTTCCAGTTTTGTCGGAGCAGATCACTGTAGTCGACCCCAGTGTTTCAGCTGAGGAGAGCCTTCTGATGATTGCTTTTCGCCTCGCCAAGTTCCGACCACCTAGAGCTAGGGCCGCCGTCACTATTGCTGGCAAACCCTCCGGAACCGCCGATACGGCCAACGCCACTGCTATCATGAACGATTCAATCCAAGGCTCGCCCCTAAACCCTTCAAGTAAAAGTATTACGGCGCAAACGACTGTGATAAGTATCCCCAATTTTTTGGCGAATCTATCTAGCCTAAGTTTGAGCGGTGTATCCTCCGTCTCGGCCTGTTGTATCATATCCGCGATCTTTCCGAACTCGGTATTCATACCAGTGGAGGATACGATGGCTCTTCCCCTACCGTAGATTGTATGTGTACCCATGAAGGCCATATTCCTCTGATCGCCGACCAGCGCATCTGACCTAACGGTTCCGGTTTGCTTCTGAACGGGGGTCGATTCGCCTGTAAGAACGGCCTCGTCGGTTCTTAGCTCTATTGTTTCTATCAATCTTACATCTGCGGGAACACGGTCTCCACTCTCAAGAAGGATGATGTCTCCTGGTACAACTTCCTCGGCTGGCATGGTTACTTCTCTTCGGTCTCGTAGAACTCTAGCTTTAGGAGCTGCAAATTTCTTTAACGCTTCCATAGCCTTTTCTGAACGGTACTCTTGTACGAAACCTACGCTGGCATTTAGAGCGATGATTATGCCTATAGCGATTGGATCTCCGTAATCCTCTAGTGTTGCAGGATCAGGCTTGATAAAGATCGATAAAAGCGAGATGACGATTGCAGCAAGTAACATCAAGACGAAAACATCTTTAAACTGACCCAAAAAGATCTTTAGTGGACTGACTGACTCCCTTTCAACGAGTTTGTTAGGTCCATATACTTCGAGACGTCGCCTAGCTTCTTCACTACTTAAACCTTCACGGATGGTCTTTAAAGCTCTAAAGGCTTCATCTTCCTTTACAGCGTGAAACTGGATGTGCTCGATCTTTCGTTGCATCATATCATCAACA
>CAZBDB010000235.1:0-2546 GCA_964490655.1 uncultured Candidatus Bathyarchaeia archaeon
ATACTTTTATATATTGGCTGCTGATCACTTTCTGGAGGACAGACTTTTCAGGGGTTCAGTTTGGGGATTTCGTCTTTCCTGAGATCATGTTCGAGGATGCTGAGGCTGTCAAAGAAGCCGGGAAGGAGTGAGCTCTGGCTCTCGGTCAAGATCTGCGTTTTAGGCGTGTTATTGATAGGGCTTATAGGCTTTATTATCAGGATTCTGTTACAGTTTACGTTGAGCTTCCCAGGTGGTTAAGTTGAGCAGCAACGAAGAGATGGTGCCCTCCACAACGATCTTCGCAGTTAGAACGACAGCTGGGCAGGAGAGAAACGTTGCCAATCTCATAGCTTTAAGAATCGAGGTTAACCAGTTGTCCATCAAGTCTATACTGGTGCCGGATACGCTTAAGGGCTATGTTTTTCTTGAGGCTTCTGGTCCCCACTTCGTAGACGAGGCTATATCTGGAATAAAGCATGTTAAATCGAGGGTGCCCGGTAGCGTGTCTTTCAACGAGGTTGAAAGGTACATTGTAGTGAAATCTGTGATAGAGGATTTGGACATTGATGATCTGGTGGAGGTTATTGGTGGTCCATTCAAAGGTATGAGGGCGAAGATAAGGAGGGTCGATGAGTCGAAGAATGAGATAACGATAGAGCTTCTTGAGGCAACGTTCACTCTGCCGATTACTGTTCACGCGGACTATGTTAAGCTTGTTGAGAAGGCAAAGAAAGAGGAAGGGTAAGATGTCCGAGAAGAAGGTTGTTGATGCTCTTGTCAGCGGAGGGCAAGCGACCGCTGGTCCACCATTAGGTCCAGCTTTAGGCCCGTTAGGCGTCAATGTTCTGGCCATTGTGAATGAGATTAACAGGGCGACCGAGAGCTACTCCGGAATGAAGGTGCCCGTGAAGATAATTGTTGATGTTGAGACCAAGGAGTTCGAGGTCAATGTTGGAGTGCCAACAACTTCAGCCTTGATCGTCAAGGAAGCTGGAGTAGATAAGGGCTCAGGAACGCCGAATACAGAGAAGATCGGAAATCTGACCTTTGAGCAAGTTGTCGGCGTAGCTCAGACCAAGAGGCAGAGTCTTCTAGCCAGGAATCTGAAGGCTGCGGTCAAAGAGGTCCTTGGGAGCTGTGTCAGCATGGGCGTGAATGTTGATGAGAAGGATCCTCGCGAGGTACAGCAAGAAGTTGATGAAGGCAAGTACGATTCTGCCTTTCAAGAAGCTGAGCAATAAGCTTTTATAACCGGTCACCTCGTTTCATGACCTAATACTGGGATAAAGATGGTCTTAGACGCTAAGAACCTTCAAGAAGCAATAAGCGAGTTGAGATCTAGTTCGAAGAAGAGGAACTTCAACCAATCAGCAGAACTGATCATAAACCTTCGCGACGTCGATATGAAGAAGCCTGAAGGAAGAATCCAAGAAGTAATAGAGCTGCCACATCCATTGGGGAAGAACGTCGGTGTCTGCGTTATCGCCACGGGGGGACTCTCTCTAAGGGCGAGAAGGGCTGGAGCTGACATAGTACTAGAAAGGGAGGACCTTGAGAACCTTGCAGGTGACAAGAAAAGGCAGAGAGAGACGGCGAAGAAGGCCAGCTTCTTCATTGCAGAAGCGCCTTTGATGCCTCTAGTTGGTAGGGTTCTTGGTTCGATCCTGGGTCCGAGGGGGAAGATGCCGATCCCTGTCCCGCCGACGGCTGACATTGAGGAAATTATCGAAAGGCAGAGAAGGATGACCAGGATCAGGTCGAGAGGTCAGCCGACCTTGGAATGTCGAGTGGGAACGGAGGACATGAGCGACCAGGATTTGCAGGACAACATTCAGGCAGTCATTGGAAGAGTTGAGCGAATGCTCAAGAGGGGTATGAAGAACATCGATGCGGTCTATCTGAAACTGTCAATGGGTCCACCGATAAAGGTGAGCATATAGAAGGAGAGAGATCTAGATGCAGCGTCAAGCCTTGGTCGAGAAATCTCGCGAGGTTGAGGAGGTCAAGGATCTTGTCGAGAAGCATAAGGTCATAGCGATTGCGAGTCTGCACAAGGTTAGGGCTTCTCAGCTCCAAGAACTCAAGAGAAAACTCGCCGATGTTTACATTCGCGTCATCAAGAACGCCATCATGGAGAGGACGATCGGCAGATGTGAAGATAAGGTAAACGTTGATAAGTTGAATGACTTCCTGAAGGGTCCCAATGTATTTCTGTTCGCGGACCTCAACCCGTTCAAGTTAGCACTACTCCTTGACAAGAGCAAGGTCGAGATGTTTGCCAGGACAGGAGATATAGCGGCCCGAGACGTAGTCGTTCCAGCCGGGAATACCGGGTTGCCTCCTGGTCCGATCATAAGCCAGCTCAATGTCGCAGGGTTGCCGACGAGAATAGAGACAGGGAGCGTTTGGATAAGCCGTGACACTCTGGTGGCTAGGAAGGGTGAGGCGATATCTGAGAGGCTCGTTGCTGTCCTTTCTAAGCTTGGTATAAAGTCTGTGGAGGCCGGGCTATCCCTAAAGGTTGCCTACGATGACGGCTTGATCATAACGGAGGATCAGCTTCA
>CAZBDB010000236.1:0-2528 GCA_964490655.1 uncultured Candidatus Bathyarchaeia archaeon
AGCCGCCTCTGAGGGTCTCATGCATCAGGTCGAATACCTCTTCCGGATCGAGCGTCTTGTTCAGTATAGCATTGATTTTTGCTTCTATCGATGTTCGGAGTTTCGCTAATAGGCCCACTTCCCCTCTTTTCCTCCTTCACGGTCTCTAAATGAACTACTAACCTAGTCTCAAGACCACATATAAACTTGTCTTAAAGAGTGAAAGGTGCTTTTCATTGCCTGAGGATGCTATAGATAGTAGGCAGGACCCATCGAAGTGGCTACTCACTTACGCAAGTGAGAGGTATTGGAGAGAGCCGCTGGCACGCAGAGGCTTAATAAGGTGTTTTTCACTCTGGTCTATCTTGGTCTTGATGTGGCGAGTGCTGAGAACAGACGCCATAGCTGTGTTGAAGGATAAGAAGGCTCGGACGAGTCTAGCAAGATACTTCGCTGTAATGCAGGATGATAGGCCAGCGAAGTTCATGATCGCTAAGAAGCTTCCCGCTGAGTTTGGTGAGGAACAGTCTCTCTCAAAACTGTGGCAGACCCATGACAGGTTGACAGAGAAGTTCTATCGCCTTCAAGATGACATTGATACCTGCGAGACAAGCTTGGATGAGTTGGAGAAGCCTGCTAAGTCCTACTTAGACTTGAAGATCAAGATAGCTAACCGTATACTTGAGCGTTGCCACTTCTGCACAAGGAGATGCGGCGCCAACCGTCAGGATGGCGAGCTCGGCTACTGTAGATGCGGTTCACAGATTTCTGTCTCATCAATGTTCAGGCACATGGGTGAGGAGCCAGAACTCGTCCCATCCGGTACAATATTCACTTTGGGCTGCACTCTGCGTTGCCTCCACTGTCAGAACTGGACGATCTCCCAGTGGATTGAGGATGGTGAGGTCTATTCCACAAAGCGTCTTGCTTTATCTGTCGAAAGGTTGAGGAAGGATGGCTGTCGGAACGCAAACCTCGTAGGGGGAGAGCCAACTCCTTGGCTTCAGCAATGGCTTGAGGCTTTCAAGCATGTGAACGTGAATGTTCCTGTAGTTTGGAACTCAAACTCTTACTACAGCGATGAGACGGCTAAGCTCCTAGCTGGGTTCGCGGATGTCTACCTTCTAGACTTCAAGTACGGTTCCAACGAGTGCGCGAAGAGAATATCTGACGCGCCTCTCTATTGGGATGTCTGCACAAGAAACCATCTATACGGCAAGCAGTATGGCGAATTGATAATCCGCGTACTCGTCTTGCCTGAGCATCTGGAATGTTGCACCAAGGTGCTCCTGAACTGGATCGCGCGGAACTTGGGTAAAGACGTTAGAACAAACGTGATGTTCCAGTATAGACCTGAATGGAGGGCTCAAGAGGTCCCTGAACTCAGGAGAAGATTGACGAGAAGCGAGATGGAGAGAGCTATAGAACTCGCGAGAGAAGCCAGCTTAGCCAACTTCATTACATAAAGCGCAAGCTCATAGATGTTCCAAGAGAAACCTCGGGGTACTGAGATACTTCAGCATAACATGTTCTCAGAATCTTGATCTGACTTCCAGGCATTGGGATTCTATCGCGGGGAGCATTCCGCCTCAAAAGCGATGTCGCTATATGAATTAACCCTTCGAGCAGAAAGATTATTAAGACTGTGTACGCGACTTATCTGTTCTCAAAATGTAGGGAGCACCTGTTTAGGGATGGCTGAGAAGAACTTTAACCCAGCACCTCTGGGACTGATGGGATTCGGTTTCACAACCATACTGCTAAACCTTGTTAATGCCGACTTACTGGCTGCGGATGCCCTCGGTGTAATTCTTCCGATGGGAATCTTCTACGGAGGATTGGCTCAGCTAATCGCTGGACTACTCGAAGCCAGACAGGGCAACACATTCGGGGCTACAGCCTTCTCGTCGTACGGGCTCTTCTGGCTATCCTTTGTCGCTTTGCACTTCCTCCCAGCATTGGGGCTGTCAAGCGCAGCTTCTCCAAAGTCGATCGCGGCTTACCTGATAATCTGGGGTCTGTTCACAGCACTGATGAGCACGGCTACTTTAAAAGCGAATAGAGCATTGCAGGTGGTTTTCATAAGTTTGTCCCTGCTGTTCTTCATCTTGGCTGCAGGAGACCTAACCGGTTTCGCCCTGATAAGGGTTCTAGGCGGTTACGAGGGAATCTTCTGCGGTTCGAGCGCGGTTTATCTGGCGATAGCGGAGATACTGAACGAGACATATGAGAAAGCGATTCTACCTATAGGTCCAGTTACGCATAGAGAGTGATAAGACTCCGTTGCATAGCCAAGCTGCGATAAGATCGCTGGAAACTAAGGAAACTAATTGTACCAACAGGCTCCTCTCTCAATTTCAATGATGGCAAAACGCCTTTATGTGAGTGTGTTCTCTAAGTCTCAATTCCTCCCTCGTCCCGGATGGGAGTCATCACGATGCAAGAGTACAGCGTATCCGTTGAGCGGTGTGATTTGGAATCCTCCCTTGAAGAAGTCGAGAAGGCTCTTGAGAGATGCCTAGACCGTATCGGCGGGATCTCTGCTTTCA
>CAZBDB010000237.1:0-2519 GCA_964490655.1 uncultured Candidatus Bathyarchaeia archaeon
CTTCTGCCATACCGATCCCGCCTTCTAGTGCAATTCGCGCTGATAAAGGTTTTCGTGAACTAGCCGCCACGATGCTTTGGACAGCTCAGTCCCCTCCACGTTGCCGAATCACATTACCAGAAACCTTACATGGAGAGGAGAGGGCTGTCATATTAGCTAGATAGAAAACAGCATACCTGAAATGTTGAGTTGGCCATCTTACTATGTAGTAGAATGCTAGTAGTGGAAGATGGTTCTTCAATCAACTGTTGACTTGCCGAATTTCTTTGCGGCTTCTTCAATATCTTTTGGTCAACCCCACGACCAGAGCATCTGAGTGCCCACAGCTCCCCATAGCGCCAACTTGTCGCCATAGTTGTCCTTGATTTCATCAGGGCTCATGACATCGGGCTGTATCGGATACAGGACATCGACGCCTATCTCGATAAGATCTGAGACAATTGGTTCTATGTAGCCATCGCTGTGATACAAGACAAAAAGGTCTGGTTTAGCTTCTTTTGCCATGTCTATGATCTTCTTCATTCTGGGTTTCAGGAAATCTCGCCACATTGTTGGACTGACAATCATGGAAAAAGGAGTGCCTATGTCATCGTCAAGGCAGAGAATGTCCACCGCAGCCTGGGCTAGCATGACGGCGTTGTCGACATGTATCGAAGTCAACTGGTCAGAAAGATAATTTACCAACTGTTGGTTGCGTCTCATATCCGGTAGAAGCTGCGGCAACGTCGTGGGAAAGAAAGCTAGAGCGATCGGTATGCGATCGGGTTGACCGCCTGCAAGAGCCGTTAGCATTCTCTCTCGAGACGACACCATTCATGCATCACCAAAAGGGAATGCTCGTATAGTTGTTGCGACGTTCTTATTAGTCTGACATTTCCAAGATAGACTATGCAGATCGGCTGAAGGATTTGTCTCAGAGAAAAGGTGATTATCGAAGATCGGAAACTATTGGGTCAATACAGTAAGTCGTGAAATAAGATGGTTTCTGGGGAAGAGAGCAGTCCATTACCGCCAAGAGAGAGAAGAGAACAGCTTCCTGTCGAAGCATATAGGCTGCCCCTAAAGAAGCTAGTGAAGCAATCAAGTACAAGCCTCAAAACAGGGCTATCCCAGAGGGAAGCTGAAGAAAGACTGAAGACGTTCCTCCCCAACGTCATCCCCAGAATCAAACCCGGCCTTTTCAGGATCTACATTGCACCTCTACTGAACTGGCTCATAAACATCTATCTGATAATCAGCACTGTCTTGGCAATCTTCGCTCTGATATTGCCTGAGGTCTGGACGCAAGTAGTCCAGTGGCTCTCCGTGATCGGCATAAACGCTGCCATTGCAGTTGTGCAGCAAGCAAGAGCGCAGATGAAGATTGAAGCTCTCCAGAAACTCTCAGCTCCCAAAGCCAAAGCTGTTAGGGACGGCAGTCTAAAGGAAATTCCCGCAGAGCAATTGGTTCCAGGGGACATAATAAGACTGGAGCAAGGGGACAGGGTTCCCGCTGATGCCAGAATGATTACTGCTCAAAGCCTCAGAGTTAACGAAGCGTCTCTAACCGGAGAGTCCACCGAAGTTGAGAAATCTGAGAGTGACATGCCAGTTGAAGGCGACACGCCGATTCACCAAAGAATCAACATGGTTTTTCTCGGAACCTATGTGACAGTCGGTTCTGCAAAAGCCCTAGTAGTCACAACAGGAAGAGAGACACAACTGGGAAGAATATCAAGGAAACTGGAAGAGCTAAATATTGGGGAGATACCTCTTCGCCAGAGGGTCAATAGGATCGCGAAGTATCTTGGGCTTGCTGTTCTGGTTCTTCTAAGCATTCTGCTCGCATACAACATGATCATTCTCTGTCTGGACAATATCCTCATTATAGATGGAGCACTCAACATAGACCTAGTCTCAAGGACAATAGTCAAAAGTCTAATCACAGCTATGAGCATAATGCCGATCAACATACCATTGTTGACCACCCTTATTCTTGTAACCGGCGTTTTAGCCATGGCGAAACATAGGGTTGTGATACGCAATCTGAACGTCGTTGAAACCCTAGGTCGAATCTCAGTGGTCTGTTCCGACAAAACCGGAACCATCACGAAAAACGAGATGACGGTGAAGTGGATCTGTTTTCCAACAAGTCCAGAAGAAACATTATATGGCGTTACAGGCACTGGTTTTGAGCCCAGCGGCGAGATCATAGCAATCAGCCCGAACCAAAGCTTAGAAGAGATTGTTAGAAGGGAACCTGAAGTTCTCGGCGGAAGCCGAGTCAGAATAGAACATGAGACGCCGCTTGAATATCTCCTTGTGTCAGGTCTGCTCAACAACGAGAGCGCGGTTGTCGAAGAGAAGGTGAAGACTACATTCGACAAAAGGGAACAGAGAGTCTACAGGGCTTTAGGCGATACAACGGACGCATCCATATTGACCTTGTTCAGCAAATCAAAGCTCGACGAAAGTATCTACAGATCCAGATTTCAAGAAGTGCGCAGCTATCCATTCGAATCAAGGCTAAAGCGCATGAC
>CAZBDB010000238.1:0-2514 GCA_964490655.1 uncultured Candidatus Bathyarchaeia archaeon
TTGCTTGGTATCCACCGTGGCTGCCTCGGAGACTTTCTCCTTGCTTTCCTTGCTAGCCTCTCAAGCTACCTCTAAGACCCTCCGTCGTATCCTCAGAGGCATCCACGGAGGTACCCTACAAGGCTAAGGAACTGGTCAGAAAAAGGACTAGCTAACGATCGATCGATAAAGCGATACTTATAACTGTTCCGTCAATCTGAATTAATGGAGCTTTTGTGCCTTGACCCATCTAGCTGGCGAAGGTGCGTGGGGGAAAGAGGGGTCGGCAAAATTTTATATGATACTCTCCTTCTTTCTGAGCGCGCGCAGTCGTGACACAAAAACCGTATCGAAGCAGCAGAAAAGTGTGCAAGGCGATTTCCCACGTCGATTTTCTGTGAATGAAACCAATAAGAGAATCCCAGAACAGCACCGTAGAGGCATTTGTCATACGTGTCACACACTCAAATACGCGGGTGATTTATGGAGCTAATGAATTGATGAACGGTTTAGGTCTTTGAGGCTGTTTTGTGTTCGGTCTGTCGATGTGATCAGTTCTGGTATTGACTTTACTACTTGAAAGTTGGCATAACTTTTTTGGCAAACAACTCTATACCATTAGCTGAGGGAAAATCCAGGAACCAGAGCATGAATTGAGTCACGCCGACCTCGATGTATTGCTGTATTCTCGCTGCAACTAGCTAGCTAGACTCAGATAATAGATCCGATGGGTCGATCTCGGCGGCTTCACAGGAAAGCGGATAATTTGGACTGAACGACTTGATTCTCTGGATCTTGCTTCTGAGTTCCTCCTTGGTTCTGGCAATTAGTATGTGTCCATCCCAGGATATCAGGAGGTCTTGGAGATTCCGCCCCAGTTCGGAACAGTGATTGGCTAACACCTCCAACTTGTGTTTGTATAGGGCAACTGAACCAAACCAGTTCCAGCCAGTCGCGTGTTTCGCTACGGCCTTCAACATCAGTTTCTCGCCTCCCCCGCCTATCCATATGGGTGGGTGTGGTTTCTGCACTGGCTTCGGTTCACATATAGCGTCCTTTATCCGGTAATACCTTCCTTCATAGGTCGATTTCTCCTCGGTCCACATAAGCTCCGCAATCTCTATTCCTTCGATCATCTGATCTATTCTGACAGCAGCAGATTCTTCCCAAGGCAGCCCATATGCAAGTTGCTCCACCTTGTGCCACCCAGCGCCGACACCATAGTTCACTCTGCCGTTCGAGATGAAGTCTAATGTAGCAGCCATCTTCGCAGTCAGAGCAGGATATCTATGCGACGGACAGAGGACAAGGGTTCCCAATCTTATCTTTTCCGTCAAAGAGGCTAGGGCGCTAAGTAATGTCCAACATTCTAGGATAGTCCCATCTTTTCCCAGTATGAGATGGTCTGCTGCCCAAACTGAATCGTATCCAAGTTTTTCGCACAGGAGAGCGGTATCCTTTGTCAGTTTATAAGTGATAGCTTCATAGCATGGCGTGTCAATGTGAGTGTCGCTTGTTCCGGCGAACGTGGGAATGGCCCAATCAAACTTGATGCTTCTCAGATTCTAACACTCCTAATCTACTTGCGGGCGTATGGGTAAGTGCAGACTTCATGTCCAGTCTTCAGAAATTGCATGTAGTTCTCAATACTCTTAAGGGTGCGATAAAACGTGTAAAAGCCCGTGCTAGGTGAAAGAATAAAGCCTCCTCCGGGTGCCCCTTCCCTAATCGCCTCCCTCACCTTTGCGTCTATCTCCTCTGAGGAAACTGTGATTATGTCATGCATCTCAATGTTGCCTGTTAGACAGACATGGTGACCGATGCGCTTCTTCGCCTCAGACAAGGGGGTATCACCCATAGGGGGAGGTTCAACGGGATGAAGGCCGTCGACTCCTGTTGCCGCTATGCTTTCCAGAATCTTGTTCACGTTGCCATGGCAATGCATTATCACCAGACAATCGTGTTCATGAATCAGTTTCACGATCTCCTTTAGGTACCTGACGACAAATTCGTCAAACACATGTGGGGAAAATATAGGCGGGGCCGCCAGCTCGGCCCCATCCAGCCAGAAGACCGCGTCCTTGACACCTTGAGACAGCAGACTGCCGAGGTAATCAATGCATCTCTCATGCATCATGTCCAGCATCTCGATGACCTTGTCCCTGTGGCGAAACACCTCTATGACAAACTTGTCACTATTGAAAAGTAACGGTCCAGCCACCTCGATGATTGGAGTGGGCGCACCAACTCTCACAACAGCTCTTCCTCTGAGCTTTGCTCTGAACTGAGAGAACGAGGAAGCGTCCACTTCAGGTGGCTCATAAGGGACTGATAGAAACTTGTCCACATCCTCATCGCATTCCATAAGATGCTTCACAACCCTAGGAGCACCGCCTTTGGGGGTCTTCCGGACAGATGTCATCAATCCTTTAGGCGTTTCAATCTTGACCTTCTCCACTTCGTAACCGTTTTGCGAGTAGCACGAAGTCCATCGCCGGACGCTTTTTGATGCCGATAGGAAAACATTCTGTTCAA
>CAZBDB010000239.1:0-2506 GCA_964490655.1 uncultured Candidatus Bathyarchaeia archaeon
GCCCTGCATATTCCCTGTTTAATCGCTTCGCATTCATCACTGCCCTTAACTACGTTCCCCACTGCTGTCGCTGCAGCGTCAGCTAGACCCGCATTCTCAGCGAATATTGTTGCTGCGTCTGCGTCGCCGAAGCTGAAAGCATGGCTGTATTTTCCTGAACTTGTAGCCACGCCGACCGGAAAACTCTTCAGTCTGAACCCAATCCGCTTTGAGAGAAGACTATGCCCAGCAGATAGAGCAACGTCTATCGGCATGGTGGACATGGCGCTCGCCTCGCCGCCATCCTCTACCACGGCTACTTCAGCTCCGCTTTGAATCATGGCCTCAACAGCTAGGTCAGCAAGCACTCCCGCAACGGCTGCCATGGGCCCGACACCTGCTTCTTCCGATGCCTCAGCCATCCTCTTTACCACTTCTGGGCCTCTATTTATCTGGACCGGTTCGAGAGAATAAAGAAAAGTGGGGTGTTGTTGTATGAACTTCTCCAGTTGTTCTCTGTTCCTCTTGATGGCCAGTTTTGCAGCATCGAGAGCTCTCTTACTATCTGTTATTATGGTTCCTCGAGTTTCTTTGTAGCTGAAAGGTTGCTTGAGAAGCGGTGTTGCTCTTTGATTCATCAACCAATCAGCCTTATCGCTCTAGTTGGACATGCGTCAGCGCACAAGCCGCAATTAGTACCTAGGCATTTCTCGCCGTCGAAGACCACGGAGTAGTCTTCCTTGTATGTAATGGCATTTACTGGACAGAGCGAGTAGCACGCGCCGCAGTCGGTGCATTTATCATCGTCGACTTCGATGAGATTTCGAACGTCAACGGTTACTCCTCGCTTCCTAAGGGCTTCTATCACCTTCTGAGCGTTAGTAGTCTCTATCTCTGCTAGGATTCTTCCGCCTTCTTGGTTTATGTGAGCGGCCAAGATGTTTATCGGAGTTCCTTGTTCCAGGATTATCTCTGAGGTTATAGGTTGATCAACTATTTCTTTTCCGAATCTGAGCAGAACCCTTACCATGTTCACCTTCCTCCGATCAGCCTAGATATGTCTTCGGCAGTGACGATACCAATCACCTTTCGCTCTCGATCTATCACGGGCAACGCTGATATCTTGTTTTGCGCCATCTTTCTTGAAGCTGCTTCTAAGGGCTCATCAATCGTAGTTGTTATCACCTTTCTAACAAAGATCTCCACTAGTTTCTTCTTGTCTTCTGCCACTGCTTTGGTGATGTCCCATGAGGTTACAATGCCCTTCAGCTTTCCCTGTTTGTCGACAACTACGATGTGGTTTACGGACTGACCTACGATGCGCTTGGCAACTGTCTTTATCTCCTCATCTTCTCTGCACGTGACAGGCTTTTGGATGATGCTCCCCACAAAGTTTACTTCTCGTGTCTGTTTTGCAGGCGCAAACGTAGTGTCAGTGGGAAGGCTCTCGGATGCTGCGGAAAGATAGAATTGGCCGTTCTCAATCCATTCTTTCAGCGTTTTCGCTATGATCCGAGCCTTTTTCAGGCTGGATAGAGAACTGACTTTGACAGTCCTGTCTTGTATTGCTATTTTGCCCGATTTGAGTTCCTTGTAGTTTACCTTCCCAAGTTCTGGCCGGTCTCTTCGAGGTACGCCGTAGTCGATCACGTCAGTAGAGATCTCTTCATCGCGGATAGATACTTTCTTAGCTATGCCTTCGTTCAAGATTGGGATAGGTATGCCCATGCCTACATAGAGGGTTGTGCCATATCTTGTGAAAGAAGCGCCGCGGATGAAACCAGGGTCCATCTTCTTGCAGTCTCCTCGAACCATAATCGTTCCCATTCTGTTTCCAGGGTTGTGCTGAGTTCCCTCTCCTATAACGTAGCCTTGCCCGCCTCCAAGGAAGATGCGAGTTCCGATGCCTATCGTTTCGTAATCGGGGTCGTTCATCAGCGGGTTCAGAGCGCCTGCTCCAGAGTAGGTGGCGTTTCTGAAGCGGGGAAGAAGCTTTCCCATGTATGTGTAGATAGTTTCATTCCGGCTGTTCGTGGCGCAGACATAGCGTTGGTAACAGTTGCGGAAATTCAGAAGGAAGAACTGGTTAAGATCGTCCTTGGTTATCGATGTTTCTAGTCTTGTTCTGGGATAGCAGTCAGTTCCATATGCTGTCGCCCTTAACTCAACCTCTTTTCCCCGAATCAGATCCTCTATTACGTGTCCTCCACCATATTCGAATGGCTCCTTGTCAGACATTATGGTGGCGCCTATGTAGAGGTCTACTGCGGCTCCTGGATGGCAAACCTCAACGTCGTTTATCCAAGCCTTCTGTATCTTGATTGGTGGATCAGCGTGTCCAATGTTCATTATTGCTCCCGAGGAGCACATAGCGCCAAATGTTCCTGTTGTTACGACATCAACTTCATTGTAGGCTACTTGTGTTCCGCTGTTCTCCACAAGTTTCTTCATTTCTTCGGCAGTCAAAACCTGAACGTCGCCCTTCTCTATCTTCTCATTGATCTCAGCTATGGTTCGTCCATCTTTG
>CAZBDB010000240.1:0-2506 GCA_964490655.1 uncultured Candidatus Bathyarchaeia archaeon
ACTTGGATGTCAGCGCGATCGCCTCCCCGTTCTTCAAGGCCGATATCGACAGCAACGACGAGTATGAGGAGCATTTGGATATACTGAGGAACTGCATTCAGTTGGCTCAAACCCTCGACACGAATATAATCCGGGGCTTCACGTTCTGGAGGAAAGACAACTTGGACGAGTACACTGAGAAGATCATCGAGAATTTCCAGAAGCCCCTTCAAATAATAGAATCAGAAGGTGTGATCTTGGGAATCGAGAACGAACCGTCCACGTTCGTCGGGAATGGACAGGAATTAGCTTACTTTCTCGATCGGTTAGGATCGAAGCGTGTTAAGGGCGTATGGGACCCGGGGAACGACATGTGGGACCAAAGCTGCGAGACGCCTTACCCAGACGGGTACAGCTATGTAAGCGATAAGATAGTTCATGTGCACATCAAAGATGGTGTGCGGCAAGGCAGCGAAGGAAGACCTGAGTGTGTAGCCTTTGGAGAGGGCGAAGTGGGCTTTTCCGGTCAGTTTAGAGCTCTTAAGAAGGATGGATACGAAGGCTATCTCTCTCTGGAGACCCATTGGAGACCTAGGCAGCAGTTGTCCGAGGATCTGATAGCCGAACCTGGGGGCGAGGAGTTCTCCAGACTCGGGGAGTATGCTTCGGAGACTTGCATGCGTAACCTACTGGAATTGCTAGATTCTGTAGAGGAATAGCTGACTTCGATGTTGATCAGCCTTTCAGATAGATCGTTGTATGATGTTATGACTGACAGTTATGGCCTGATGTTTTTCGTCTACTTGTGGTTGACCGAATTCCTAAAGTATAGGAAGAGCCACAAACGAGAAGTAGAGCAGAAGATCAAAGGGAAGGTTTTTCTATATGTTTGTTTCCTAAGATGTAAAGGATTAATAGTTATGAAACATAAATCTGTGTTGAAGACGGAATCCCCAGGGTGAAAAGATGCATTTAGCGTCTCGTCGAATTCGCAAGTATGTGACGTTCGCCTTCATTCTCATCTCTGTAGTCTCCACTCAGCTTGTCTATGCGCAGGATCAAGAAACAGCGACGCTAAGTGGGACTGTGCTAGACGAGAATGGTAAACCAATCCCGGATGCGATTATCAGGTTTTTTGGACCAGAATATACACGTGGTCGCACGACAACCGATTCTTCGGGTAATTTTCAACTCGTCGTCGATCGAGAAGGAGAGTACGACCTCTTCGTCGTCTGTAATCGATCAGAGACGCCTGGGGTCGACTACGTGCCATCCTATTGGGAAACCTATCTACAACTGGGCTCCACATCTACATTCACATTCGTCCTTGAGAAAGGTGCATCCCTGTATCTAGACGAGGAACTGCGGTTCGTTGAGAGCAGCAATCCCGCCGACTACTTCACATTCACGGTTAGACGCCCGAATGGTGATCCATTGGGCGGGAAATACTCAGTCTACACGTATGGAAGCAGAACCAGCTTAGGCTGGCTGTTCGGTTTCGACCAGAGGCTTGTTGTTGTTCCTGCTGACAAAGAAGTGATTATTGAGGCATACGCTGAGATCGAAGAACCATGGGTCTATCACACATTCAGCATTAGACCAAAAACAGGTCACTTCAAGCTCTCTCAAGGCGAAATGCTGCGTGTTGACATCAGAGAGCACACCATAGACTTCAATGTTGCCAGCTTGAGGCAAATGTTGGATTCGGCTTTTTCTCTTCTCAAGGATGCTGATTATGCGGGTTTTCTGGTTACGATTGAAAGGCAAGATCTTCTAGACGCATATGGCCTAATAGACGCTTCCCTATTATCAGTTCAGAAAGACCTCTATGATGAATCCTTCGCCGAGCTGAGAAGGGCCTATATATTAACCAGCAGAACTCTAGAAGGTCTTCAAGGGCTGCTACAGGTAGGCTATCAATCAGCGTTAGTTTTATCATTGCTTTTCGTGTTCATCGCTTCCGCATCCTCTTACCTCGTAAGTGAGAGGGAGAACCGTGTAGAGATGATGGCGCAGGGAAGGAAGAAACTCTCCTTCTCACTCAATCTGTTGATTGCAATTCTCTTCTATGCCGTTCTCTTCTCTTCCTTCTACTTCTCTTATCCAGGATGCCGACTCGTCCCCCAAACAACGCTTATTCCGACTGCTTTTGTCGCCTTGATTCTTGGGCAGCTTGTTGTGGCTAGATCACCTCGGGCATTTTCTGAAAAGAAGGGCGAAAGTCATTCGATCCAGCATAGAAGCGCAATCATCGCTGCGTTTTCCATGGCCTGCCGAAATCTCCGGAGAAGAAAACTGAGAACCGTGTTGACCCTTGCAAACACAATGATACTCATTTTTGCGTTTATTACATTCACCTCAATATCTCCGGGCTACGGACTTGTAAGCCAACCATTACGTCCAACGATCTCTATCGACGCTCTCTTGGCAGTGAATATTCCAGTTGAGTCAGGCTTGCCCTTCTCCCCACTCTCTTCATCTTTTATAACATGGCTAGAGAGTCAGCCCAACGTAACCTTAATCTCTC
>CAZBDB010000241.1:0-2494 GCA_964490655.1 uncultured Candidatus Bathyarchaeia archaeon
CCTTTGTAGAGACAACTAGTGCAGGGATTCGATAAGTGTGGTATCCGTCGCTGCCGCTGACAAATATGTCAGTCTGTTTCAGCAACTGTTTTCCTGTAACCTTTCTCACCATCCTGTTCTTCCTGAGAATCATGTGGAAGTTTCGTACCTATGTCTGAAAAGGGTTTGCCAACGGGCGTTCCTTTCTGAGATGCGTATCGAAGAAATCCGATATCAGCTCATGAATCTCGTGAATGTTGGGTTCGACCATGGCTCCGTCCGGGTTGGGATTGAAACCATGACCAGCGTTCTTAACCTTGACTAGAGTTGATCCTACACCCGCTTTCCTGAGCGCATCGTGGAGTAGCTGCGATTGGCTGAAGGGGACTACGTCGTCGTTCTCACCGTGTATTATCAGAAAGGGAGGATCATCAGGAGTCACATAGGCTATTGGGTTTGCCATCTTCACGAGCGCTTCTCTCTCATTAAGCCGCCCGCCGACAAGCTTCTCAGCTGCCTCCAAGAACGAACTGTACTTCTGAGTGCCTACTATCTGTGACAAGTCCGTTGGCCCAAAAAGGTCTATAACCGCCTGTACAAGGCTGGGGAGTCCTTCTGACCCTTCTTCTCCCTCCAATTCCTCGACATCATGAGATGTTCCTAGAAGAGCAGCCAGATGTCCACCAGCCGAATGTCCCCAGACACCGATCCTTTGAGGGTCTATGTTGTACTCTTCACGGTGAGCGCGGAGCCAACGAATGGCAGCTTTGCAGTCATGTATCTGGGCAGGAAAGACAGATTCGCCGCTTAGACGGTACTCAACATTTACAGTGAAGTATCCTTTGGCGGCAAAAGTGTAGTTCCATGGACCCTTATAGTCTCCCATTATCCATGCTCCACCGTGAATGTAGACGATGGCGGGCATCGGTTGATCCGGTGGTGACTTAGGCCTGGCAATGTTAAGTCTTAATGGGCGACCGTTGGCATATCCATAGACGACATCTGGGATTTCCTCGACATTTCGTGGCAACATGAGCATTTCAGCACTCTATTCAGTAATCTGAGATTGGGGAATTCACAAGTTCTAATAAGTCTTCCTTGGTCTAAGGCGCGCTAGTGTCTGTCATTATGACTGCCGATCTGAATCATTCTCTGAACTCAGGAAGAACCCTATCTGCAAAGTCCCTGAGGAAATCTTGTGCCTTGCTCGGCGGCACAGGTCTTGATGACAAATCTACGAGGACTAAGCTGGAGCCGATTTTCATGAGCGACTCTATGCTGCTGAGCCATTTGGACGGGCTGCCACCTATGCCGTCGGGATAGCTGAGTGAAGGAGCCAATATGGCGTGTCTATCCCTGCCATGGTTATTCTCAGCTTTCCTTAGGCGGCTGTTCAGGTCTTCTAGCTTCTCTAGAGGCATGTTCGGGAAGGGGAATATGCCTTCTCCATACTTTGCGGTGGCATCTACGATGGCGTTTGAGCTGCCTCCGAACCAGACTGGAGGATGTGGCTTCTGGACTGGTTTGGGCCAGAATGGTGCATCTAGAACTCTGTAGTATTTTCCACTAAAGGTAGTTCTGTCCTGTGTCCAGAGCTTAAGTATTATTTCGAGTGCCTCTATCATTCTCTCTATTCGTTCTCTGTGTCCCCACCATCCGACTCCATATGCCAAGGCCTCGTCCCTGTACGCTGCAGCGCCAGCACCAAGTATGGCCCTTCCTCCTGATATTATATCGACTGTCGTTACCATCTTTGCAAGCCTAGCTGGAAGGTAGAAGGGTATAGGGGAGACGCGAGTGCCGAGCTTTGCTCGCTTTGTATGTGCGGCTAGAGCTGCCAGAGTGACCCATGCATCCAGCTTGTCCGGTCTATCTGGATCACCGCCGGCTCGCCTGTAGAATTCGGGAGATAGGAAGAAGTGATCCCCAACTGTAACATAGTCGTAGCCCAGTTTATCAGCTAACACGGAGGTTTCTAAGAAGGCTTCGTAATCGTAAATTCCATGAATTGGCATGTGCACCCCAAATCTTAGCTTCAACTACTTCATCACCTACTGTCTTCTTTGTCTGATCTTCTCAAGAACATTTCGCTTTTGCTTAAGTCCTAAGCGGTGAATCCTCTCAAAACAGTTCCCATACCTCACGCCGTGCCAGACTCGACTCTATTCAAGATTGGGAGAGAAGGTGAGGCTGGGACAACATCTTGATGTCTTCCGGTCCGAATTGGCGCCAGTACTCTTCGGGCACGATCAAGATTTGGTCGCTAGCGCGTTAGATGGGAGTTATGACCTCTCTTGGGCGCTGTTTTTAGGAATGATTTCCCTCCTAAAAACGATACCCCCCTATACCCTCTATATTTTCTCAGCGCGCGCTGAGCTAGCAAAGGGTAGAATTGCGATGGAGATTCAAACGTTAGCGTATATAGTCCCTTTTACTATAATCGCGTAGACTATACAGAAACCTCGACTGGAGAGAAGAACTATGACGGAAATGATGAAGGCCGTCGTATGCTACG
>CAZBDB010000242.1:0-2491 GCA_964490655.1 uncultured Candidatus Bathyarchaeia archaeon
GGCTACAACATTCGAATAGATTTGAGGGATTGGACAGTGGGCGAACCGGAATTTGCTGAGAACGTCTATCCGCCAGATCCGATTCATCGCGTAGGACCACCAGATCTGCCTCGTCGCAAAATGCCCTGAGCGGGTTCCAACATGGATTGATGTATGAAATGAGATTTTTGGAAGCGAAAAGCCAATGAGGATAAAGATCATCCTTGCAATGTTCGGCTTAATAGCATCTACTTTCGCAATCTTCGTCAGGATAATGATGCCAACTACTGTCCAATTCATAATCGAAGGAAATACAATCGAGTTAAACGAGATCCCGAACATCTACAATTCCTTTGACATGGCCGTGACCAGCGTTTCATGTTTCGTGCTGGGTTCGAGTCTGGTATATCTCTTGTTGGTCGGTAAGAACGAAGTTGTCAGCAAGGATGAGACTTCCCTGATGAGAAGCAATTGGGACAAGATCTTAAAGAGGTTATCGAATCCTGACGAGCGGAAAATTATCCAATTAATCATTGATGAGGGCGGTACAATCTTCCAAAGTCAGTTGGTTGAAGGAAGTGGCTACTCAAAGAGCAAGGTCAGCCTTCTCCTCGACAGGCTTGAAGCGAGGAAGATCTTGGAGAGGAGAAGACGTGGGATGAGCAATGTGATCGTTTTGAAATAAATATGCTCAATTTCTATTCTGAGACAGTCGATCGATCATTCATTTGGAGGGAGGAGATGGTCTTCTCGGGCCGGAGAGGGTTTCACACTCACGTGTTGGACTTCGACCGGCGGGATTGGACCAGCTATGGCTAGCTAGAGGGTTTGATTATATGACTTTGAGGAAAAAGCGGCTCTCTAGATGTAATGGAGTCCTTGTTCTTTTGCTACCCTTTCTAGATAGAGGACGATCAACTTAGCTATGACGGCTAGTATCATGAGTTGAGTGAACAGCAGTGCCCATTCAAATTCCACAGGCAATATCAAGTTCGTTCCCATCACGTAATGTCTCAGAAGATCCATGCCGAAGGTCATAGGCAGACCATAACCTATGATTCTCAAAGGCATCGGAAGAAGCTGAAACGGAACAAACATTCCTGTTAACAACTGGAAGGCAAAGTTAAAGAAACCGAAGATCGCTGTCACCTGTCTGTATCGCAATGTCAACGCGCCGAAGACTGCACCCAGTTGAGCCAAAGAAGCAACTGAAACAGCGGTCGCCGCTAAACCTAGAGCTACTCCTAATGGTGTGACCGTGGATTGTGTCAGGAAGAGTCCTACGCTAAACATAGGAACGAAGAAGATCGTATCTTGAAGAGCTGAAGCAGCTATGTTGCTGACGATATACCAGTACCTGGAGAAGGGGCTGGAGAAGGTATAGTCTATCTGACCAGACCCGAGTTCGTTTTGAAACATCGATGACGCTCCCCAAAGAGCAGTGCCCTGCCAACTCTGGAAACAGACACCAAAGATGAAGAACGCCACATAATTTGTGGAGCCCACTGTTTTCTCAAGCAGAGAAGCGTCGAAGGCCAACGCAAACAAGAGTGAGCCAAAACCGAATAGAACGCTTGTAAGAATACTGAAGACAAAATTCGCCTTGTAACGGGTCAACGTGATGAAGTTACGCCAAACGGCCATGTAGAAGAGCTTAACGGGCTTAAGCATCACTGATCACCTTTTCACCGTTGACGAAGAAAGCGAAGGCATCTTCAAGTGAGGGTTCAACCATTCTTACAGAAGCCTTTATGCTTGAGTGCTTCATTACATCTATGACTTCAGGGAGTATGTCAAAGGCGTCGTCACAGTATAGCCTAGCATTCGGACCATAAGCTAGGTCGCTGACGCCAGACAGTTCGCGAAGACTGGACTCCACGTTTCTGTCAAGCTTGTTGATTCCGATCTCTATCACCTCTTTCACTGTTACTCTTCTCTTGAACTCCATCGTTGTTCCAAGAAAACGGGGTCTGCCGTGGTTGATGAAAGCCATCCTGTCGCAGACTTCCTCAGCCTCAATCATGTTATGTGTTGTCAGTAGTAGAGTCATGCCATGTTCCTTAGCGTAATCTTTCAGGAAATTCCTAACTTGGCGAGCTGTCACAGGATCTAGGCTTTTGGAGGGTTCGTCGAGGAAACAGACCTTCGGGTTGTGTAGGATCGCCCTCATCACAATTACGAGCTGCTTCTCGCCGCCTGAGAGGGCTATGAAATGCCTGTCTAGCCTGTCGCTGAAACCGACTGCGGAAGCTATCTCTTCAATCCTTTCCCTAGCAATCTTCAAGGGTACATCTCTGAGAGTATGCGCAAAGTATAGGAGATTCTCTTTTACTGTAAGCCTGAAGTAGGCAGATCGTTCAGAGTCTTGGCCGGCGTAGCCTATTATGCGGCGCACTTCGTTCTCTTGCTTGTCAACATCGTAACCCCCGACCTCTGCATAGCCCTCGGTTGTCTTCAGAAGGGTAGTCAATATCCTAACAAGCGTTGTCTTCCCGGCGCCGTTAGGCCCCAG
>CAZBDB010000243.1:0-2486 GCA_964490655.1 uncultured Candidatus Bathyarchaeia archaeon
TGGAAAGGCGTGTGCGTTCCGGGAATAGGCGAATGGATCCAGCAACGTGCAAGAATCGCAGTTAAAGATTACGAGAAGCTAGCCCAACGTTTCAGTCCTGTGAAGTTCAACGCCGAAGAGTGGGTCCAAATCGCTAAGGAGGCGGGGATGAAGTGGATTGTCATCACGTCCAAGCATCATGATGGTTTCTGTATGTTCGACACGAAATTGACGGACTACAAGATCGTTAAGGCGACTCCCTTCAAGCGTGATCCTCTAAAGGAGTTGGCTGAGGCATGTAGGAAATACGGTATCAGGTTGGGGTTCTACTATTCGCAGACGCTGGATTGGCACCATCCTGATGGGATGGGAAATGATTGGGATTATGATCCGGCGAACCAAGGCTTCACCAAGTACCTAAGAGAATATGTGGAGCCTCAGATTCGTGAGCTGCTAACCAACTATGGCCCTGTTGCTGTCATCTGGTTTGACATAGGAACTCCGACCCCAGAATTGGCGCGAGAGCTTAAGAGCTTGGTCCGCGAATTGCAGCCTGACACGATCGTCAGCGGTCGTATCGGGGGTGGCGCCAGGCGGGCGCGCGGCGTAGGAGACTACAGGGAGTTGGGGGACAATGAAATCCCTGAGCAAGGTGTTGAGGGTGATTGGGAGACGCCGGCGACGATAAATGATACTTGGGGCTACAAGAGCTATGATCATAACTGGAAATCAGCGGGCAACCTGATTCAGAAGCTGGTCGATATCGTCAGCAAGGGTGGCAACTATCTGCTCAATGTCGGTCCCACAGCCGAAGGTGTGATCCCAGAACCATCCGTGCGACGTCTAAAGCAAGTAGGCGAATGGCTAAAGGTGAACGGTGAAAGCATCTACGGTACCACGGCCAGCCCGATCGAGACTCAGGCCTCCGCTCCGTACCGATGCACAGCTAAGCCGGGCAAACTGTACATTCATCTTTTCGGTTGGCCTTGGGTTGGGAAGTTCAAAGTCTCGGGTGTGAAGAACGACGTAAAGAGGGTGTGCCTTCTGGCTGATCCAGATCGTGGGGCTCTTGAGTTCGAGCAAGATGGGGAAGACGTGGTGATAAGCGTTCCCGACAAGGCCCTGGATCCTGTGGACACGGTCGTTGTCTTAGAAATGAGCAGTTCCACGTGGCCTTAGAGAGAATTAAGCATCTGAACCTTAGGCTTTACTAGTGGATTGCCAGCTTCCTTGGGTTCGCACGGCCGAAGACCGCACTACAGCCAAGGACGGAGCATGGTTTAACTTCCGTGTTCGGAATGGGTACGGGTGGGTCCCATGCCCTATGGCCGGCAACCCGATATTCTAAGAGAACATGCATTGATAAAGGTTACTTTTCTGTTTGCTCACGGAGGATGCGCAGTATTAACTTGGATCAACCTTGGCTTTTCCTTGGCGCGCTATCACATCCGGATTTTGAATCTGCAGTTTGGTGCTCCTGACATGACGGATTGCACAAGTTCAACTTGAACAGGCCTTTCCAGTACAGCTTCCCAGAACTTCTTAACAAACCCCTTAGAACAATTGCAGTAGGTGAGTGAGATCGTCTCGTCTTCGGGCAGGCCTCTTACTAGGCTGCAGTAGCACCTGACATTGAAGGTTTCTTGTGGCTTGTAGTTTTGGATTATTGTGTTTCCTTCTCGGACTATGCTTAGAGCTTGCGCTTCAGCCTCAAGATACGCATCGATGCTCTTGTATTTCTTGCGAGTTTCGACGCCTGCATCTATGTGACTCTTGTTTCCGAGGGCACAGCTGAAGCCGCAGTGCTCCATTACCAATGCTCTAGTTCGCTCATCAACCAACTCGTCTAGCTTTTTCATTGCTCCCTGATACCATTTGGCGACTTCGCTTTCGCTGGAATTCGCGTTGATCCTACCAATACCCTCCAGAACCTTCTTCTTCACATCCTCGTCTGCAACCATAAAGTCCAGATATCCGGCAAGGTCTTCTATCTGGTGGAACGCCCCGAGGCTTCTACCCTTCTCGGTTATTGAATAGTAGCTCTGACCATCCCGATCCTTCTTTTCGGCGAAACCTTCCTTCACCAACTCTTCCAAAGTGCGTCTGAGGGTTGTAGAGGAAATACGTAACTCTTCATCGATCTGCCCGAACGTCGTTTCTTCTCTCTTGTCAAGGGCATCGAGTGTGTGTAAGAAAAGAAATCTGGGCTTCACCATAGATCATTACCCTATTCAATTGCCTTCTTCATATGTTTAACTGCTTCTTCCTCTTGGGTTTGGCTAGCCACTTTTTTGGTAGGGAGACCCAACCGTCTTCTAAGTCTAATTCACTCTTTCAGCTGGACCCAGAGGTCGAAGATCCATTCGTTCTGTGGTTTCTGTTCATACCAATTTAGGTGCTCCTCGAAGCCATTAACCCAGCCATGTTCTCCTTTCTGCCAGCCTATATGCTCATATTCGCTCTCCTCGATCCACTTCCACAAGTATTTCCAAGCTTCTCCTATGTTG
>CAZBDB010000244.1:0-2472 GCA_964490655.1 uncultured Candidatus Bathyarchaeia archaeon
GCACTATTCGCGATATCACATAATAGGCGTGTATAATGCGCATCATACGAAGATGAAACTGAGTAGATACAACAAGATTGCGTATCCCACTGTGATTCCTCCCGCACCCGCCAACGCCATCTTGATGTATTCTGTAGTTTCTCGACTCATCTCAATCGAGAATGAGTATAACTGCGTTATATTTAAGTCGTTCCCTTATCGATGGCATCGCGTCCTTGATTGTTGAGTGGACTGCAACGTACGCAGCAGGAAGAAAGTCGTCCTTCGACATCAGCACTTCAGCTAGCCAGCATTATTGCAGGCGCCCCCATTCTTTTAGCTCAGAAGGTCTACAGCAAGTTGGGTATAGATCTCTGCCGTTTCGATCAGAGATCGTATCTCTAGGAATTCGTCTACGCCATGGATGTTTCCTCCCTTGGTTCCAAATGAGACCGTTGGGATCCCGAGCTGATTCACCATCCAATGGGCATCCGTGAAACCTTTGACCCCACCTATCTCCAACGTTCTTCCGATAGCTTTCTCTGCTGCAGATTGCAGAGCATGGACTATCGGTTCATTTCGAGATATCTCAGCCGGCTCAACATCGATGATCTCCTTGATCGCGACTTTCAGTGTTTCGTCTTCTTTCTCAAGCTCCCGTATCACTGTCGCTATCTCGCGTTTTGCGTCTGCTAGGGTTTCGTATTTTGGCACTATTCTTCTGTCCACAGTCATTTTGCATCTATCGGGCACCATGTTCCGCTGTATTCCGCCGCTTATAACTGACAGGTTTATCAATGGCGATCCTAGAAGCTCATGTTCTCTCCGTTCCCAAGCGAACCTTTTTGGAATCCCAAGTAATGCATTGGAAACAGCGATCATCTTGTGTATTGCATTGATTCCTCTCTCTGGCATAGCTGCATGCGCTGACTTCCCAACAGTTTCCAGCTCTACTCCGTAATCTCCCTTATGACATATGTTCAGTTTCTGTTCTCCCTCGCAGACTAGAGCGAAGTCTCCTGAGATGCCTTTGTCGACAAGTCGCTTGGTGCCCTCGTATCCCCCTCGTTCCTCGTCGACAACAGCTTCGAGAACTAGATCTCCTTGAAGTTCAATGCCAGCATCTTTGACGGCTGCAAAACTCTCAATCATGGCTGCTAGACCGCCTTTCATGTCTTGACTTCCCCTGCCATACATCTTGCCGTTGACTATCTCAGCTCCAAACGGATCATGAGTCCAGAGAGATCTGTCCCCAACTGGAACCGTGTCCATGTGACCATCATATATGAGGATGGGACTCCCAACGTTGCCCCGGAATCTACCTACGATGTTAGGTCTTTCAGGATCACAGCTAATAGCCTCAACTTCAAGTCCAAGATTCTCCATGCAGTTGGCTACGAATTCCGCGATCTCTTTTTCCTCGCCAGTGACGCTAGGAATAGTCACCAATTTGCGAGCCAAACCCACCAATCTATCTTTGTCTACGGAACTCAAAACGTTTGATTTTGAAGACAGACCCGTCCACCGCCTGATTATCTACGCTTTGCCATCCGTTATGTGTAGAACGTTTCCATCGGGATCCTGAAGAATGCAATCCTTCTTCCCGACCTAGGCTGATAGAACGGTTTGATATGAAATCTCACTCCTCTTCTTACGAGTTCATTGTAGGTTTCGTCGAAATCCTCCACCTTCAAGGCGATGTGAACCAAGCCCACCTCGTCTTCCAAACGACTTCGAGAAGGAGGCTTCTTCTCCGTCATTCCGTATAGATCGAAGCAGGCATTTCCCGACCTTAGAAACACTGTCTTTCTCCCATCCTCTGCAGGTGTTTCGCCGTAGACCGAGAAGCCCAGCTTTTCTGTATAGAATTTGATAGATGTCTCTAAGTCCTTCACCATTAGTGTGACGTGATCAAGTCTTACAAAAGGCTTCATCGCGAACACGCTCATTTAAGACAATATTGTGTTGTAGACAGTGTTCTTATAGTTTGAGCTGATGCTTCGACGGATTGAACCCAAGGCAAGAAGGATACACAGCTACGGTGGCTTTCTCACCGTGGATCATTCTCAGCCTCTCGATCACTTCCGACCACTTGTCAACCCAGTCTACCTTCTCGCTGTATCTTAACTTTGCACTTTTGGTTGGTTTCGGATCGAAGACCATAATGTTGTCGGCCTGCTTCAATGGCCATGGCCTAACAGTGCTCCTATGGAGGATGTTCCATCGTCTCCACTGTTTTGTGACGAATGCTTTGGAATCACCATGCCAGCCGAATCCTAGGGCTGAGTTATAGTGGATGCCAACTGCTGATCCACCTTCACTCAGTGAATCCGAGGCAACAGACCAGTCTACGCCAAAGGCAGACATGGGATAAGAGTTCACAACGACGATGTCTGCTTTCTTATTGCTGGGAGGAAGAGCGTGGACACGATAACAGTGTCTCACGGCCTCATGCCAAGCCTCATCAACGTCGCCTACGTAGAGGCCAACAAT
>CAZBDB010000245.1:0-2462 GCA_964490655.1 uncultured Candidatus Bathyarchaeia archaeon
GCAGCTAGGAACGAGCCGAAGATTATTCCAGAGTCCCAAGCCTTGAAGGTTGTCTTCAGGCCAAGATGGTTTGCAACGAGTTTATGCGCAAGTTCGTGGGTGACGAGGCTCAGCCCCGCAACACTAAGCGCAAGTGGGGTGTAGAACGACGGACCATGCCGAAAAGCCATCATCCACGATATAAAGGCGAATCCAAGCCAGGCAATGAGAAAATGCCATCCTTCACCTGCTTCCGTCTGTCTTTCTTTCTCACTTGTCTTCTTCAGAAAGAATGTTCCTCCACCGATTATGTAGAATTCGGTAAACCATAAACGTATGAAGTTAAGGCCCAGGTCCCTAAGTTGCTCTCTGATTTCCTGTGGCGAAAAGCCTTTGTGGACAAACATATTCCATGATGGGGAATTGTATCTGTCTGCTGTCGCGTAGATGATCTCGCACCCTTTCTTCTCAAACCACGAGAGAGCTTCATCCAAAAGGGATTTGCCGATACCTCTTCCGCGAAGGTTCTTATCCGTAACTATTGCGTCGATTAGGCCGATTCTTTTTTCCGAGTAAACAACGATCCTTAGAGAGACGCTCCCAACGATCTCTCCATTGCTTAATGCTAGGAGGGTGGTGCCCAATTGTCTAGCGGCGCTCTTAAGGGCGTCTCTGAAAGCCAAAGGGAAGATGATTCTATCAATGACACCTAGGTTTTCCTCGAAGAAGTCTCGTACCTTACTCTCCTCTCCGTGTAGCATCTCACGAACAGAAATCTCATGATCCAACTGGTATCTACAGACTCCTTCTCATGCCTAATTCGGACAATTCAGTTTTTAGAACCGCATTACTAGATAATGCTTTTGTTGAACACACAGACCTGTGTTCTCTCAGACTGTATACTCAAATGCAGAATCGTGCAACTCCTGTTGAGTCGGTCTTCCCTTTCAGATCAAGCGTCACAGGTCTGACAGCTTCGTGGCTAGAGCAGCAACACATGGTCTTGATGTCTTACTGAAGGTGTCGGCGGACACAACAGATGCTGTGAATGAGAGTTAGGAGACAAAGTTCAAAAAGCCACGAAAACCAAAGGAATACTATACTAGGTCGGGATTGAAGTTGAGAGATGAACCAGTCTTCACCCCAGCGGACGTTATCAGGTACGCAGCCGACGATAGGAAAGTAGCAATAGAATCCTTCAATGTTCCGGAACGCCTCATAGTCACCTATCAAAGATCCGTCTTCAAGCATGCTCAACAGACATTTCACGGAAAATCCAGAGAGTGGCTTCACAGAGATGTCCAGCCCTTCCACGCAGTAGATTTCGCGAACTTGGAGATCGGTATTATCCGGAGCTGGATTGGGGCTCCAGCAGCGGCGATCACTCTTGAGGAACTCATTGCTTGCGGAGCGAAGAAGGTTTTCGAAGTTGGCATGGTGGGCTCTTTGCAGCCGACGCTGCAACCGGGAGATATGATACTAGTCAGTGAGGCTGTAAGAGATGAAGGGACTTCTCGCCACTATTTTCCGCAGAATGTTAAGCTGGAGGCGTCGTTCAGGCTTAGGAACTTGCTGGCTGACGTCTTAGGCGAAAAAGGATTTGAGTATAAGGTAGGATCCGTTTGGACTACGGATGGAGTTTATCGCGAAACAAAAGGGAAGCTACTAAGGTTCAGAGGTAAAGGTGTGTTGGGTGTTGACATGGAGACTTCATCGCTGTTTGCGGTCGCGAAGTATCACGGCGTGGAAATGGCTTCTGCCCAGGTTGTCTCAGATGTTCTGTCTGAAGCGGGTTGGCTGCCAGCGTTCAAGCAAGTAGCCGTCCGTGAAGGATTGAGGGCATTGATAGAATGTGTTGTAGAAGCTCTTGCCAGAGCCTAGCTGGTTCAAGAAAGCTTAAGAACTGTTCTGTGAATGACCTCATATTCTAGATTGGTGAGAGATTTTGACGAGAACGAGCGATGAAGAGCGGCCAAACGTCGTTCTATTTGTTGCGGATCATTGGCGAGCTAAAGACACAGGATATTGGGGAAATCGGGTCATCAAAACGCCCAACATCGACTCCCTGGCTAGAGAAGGAGCCGGCTTCAGATGGTGCTTTGTTCAGAATCCTGTTAGCACGCCTAGCCGAGTCTCAATGGCTACTGGTTGGTATTGCCATGTTAATGGACATCGCACCATGCATCATATGCTACGTTTACATGAACCGAATATGCTGCGTTACTTCATGGAGGCCGGTTACTATGTCTGGTGGGGAGGAAAGAACGACATGATAGCACAAGAGGCGATCCCTTATTCCTGCCATGAGAGGGTTCATGGAACGGGTGAACGCGAGACGTTTAATGTGAACTCTTGGAAGCCCACCGACCGCTTGTTTCACACGTTTCTTTGGGGAGAGGTCCCTGAAAACTATGGAATGTCGCTGGCAGACGATTATGTGGCTGAGCAAGCGGTGAAGTTCCTTGAGAATCCGCCTTCTGAGC
>CAZBDB010000246.1:0-2413 GCA_964490655.1 uncultured Candidatus Bathyarchaeia archaeon
AAACTTTCAGTGATCATGCAGACACACCGGAATACAGATCGAAGACAGCCAACATGAGTGGCTCTCAAACAAGATAGCGCCACCTGCACTTAAAATCTTTTCCAACAGCACGGTTCCCTTCGCATTTTGAACTGCAAATTTGGCAATCTTTTTTTGTTCTTGCTTTTCCGCTCGAATTTTGCATGTTAGTGTTACAGAGTTGCTTAGCATGGCCAGTTTTCGAGCGATAAGAGGCTAGGTTGAACACATACGATGAAGATTCGAATGATGAGTCAGGCTAGTGCTTTCTTGAGGTATTCTATGGCGGTTGTGACTTCTTGGATGTTGGCTTTCACTCGAGCGAAACCGTGGCCTTCTGCTTCCTGTACCTTGAATTCATGTGGGTGGGAGATCTCCTCCAGTTTTTTCACAAACTTCTCCACCGGTTGAATGGGGCATCGAGAGTCTTGCCTACCATGGACTATCAGGATCGGAGCTCCTATTTCATATACGTGGGTGATTGGCGATCTTTCCCGGTACAGATCCTCCTTCTCCGCCGGGGTTCCCTCAAAGAGCTCTTGCATGAAACTCCGGAATGCAGAGTCCGATAGTTCGTACATCTCCAACCAATCAACGACGGGCACAAGCGCAGCTCCCACCGAGAAGACTTCAGGTTTCCTTGTCAGGGCTATCAATGTCATGAAGCCGCCGTAGGAGCCACCCATGATTGCGATCTTGTCTCCATCGATCTCTGATCGTTTGCGCAGCCACTCAGCACCGCACACCACATCTTCTAGGTCCCCGCCTCCCGGATCTGACAGGTCCATGTTCCGAAAGTCAGCTCCGTAACCAGTTGAACCCCTGAAATTCGGAGCTAGGACAGCGAATCCGCTCTGCGAAATTGACTGTAGATACGGTGACCATGAGTCAAAGGTCTGCCACCAAGGGCCGCCATGAGGCCATACCACTGCAGGATGGGGAGGAGAACCGTAACTCGCCGGGATATACCAGCTGTGAATCTTTAATCCATCGAAGGACTCGTACCACACAGACTCAGGTCTAGAAAGCTCTCCCAGATCTACTTCGTAGTCTCTACGGGTCAAACGCGTCGAGGAAGAAGAGCCCGTTTTATGTAAGTAGATTCCAGGCGGCGATGAAAGCGAGGAACAGACAGCAACTACGATTTCTCCATTCCTGCTGATCTCGGAAGTCAGAATTGTACCCTCGGGGAATGGAAATGCTGTCTTCTGCCCGTCGAGTGGATGCTCGTATGCCGCGGAACGGCTATGTTTGCTGACAATGTACACGACCTTGTCTCCTTTGGGAAACCAGCCAATGCGGCCTCGCGCTTCTTCACCTTCTGAAAGGCTCAGAAAGAAACGATCCTCACCTTGAAAATCTTGAATGACAACTTGATTCCTGCCCTTCACATCACTTAGAAACGCCAGCCGCTCGTCGTTGGGGGACCATGACGGAAGCGCCTCCTTTGAACCATCCTTGATACTGTAAACCAAAGCCTCATCGGGGTCATCTCTGTTGAGAATCAAGATCTGCTGGTTCTTAGGATCCCTGCCGCCCAATTCGGTACACGCGATCCACTTCCCATCATGCGAGTAATGGATGTCGAAAATCGGTTTGGCCTGCTCTCTTAGCACATAGGCCTCCTTTGATTCTACATCGTATGCTTCTAACCCGCATAGATTCTTCGTCACAAAACTTCGAGTGACTTCTTTGCCATCGGGACGCCAATCTACGCCCGAAGTTCGATAAGCTTTCTCGGTTAACCGCTGAGCTTCTCCGCCTTCCGTGGACACTATGAATAGATGTTGGAGTTCATTTCCATCTTTATCCTGAAGATACACAAGTTGGTCTCTGCGTGGGGACAGAGATCCAAACATGACAGCATCGTTGCCGCTTGTGATCTGACGAGGTTCGGAACCGGCCATAGTCGACAAGATGTGTAGATGGGGAATCCCTGTGGGATTAGAAGAGTAGAGGACAGAGTTTCCATTCTGCTCGAGATTAATCCCATATATGACAGGAATCTTGAACAAATCAGAAACCGAAACTGGCGTAGATCTCACCTTCCTACTGTCAACCTAATAGACTTCCATATTCGCCTCGTTACAGTTGATCTCTTCTCGATGTACTTATCTCTTGCCTTTTTGATTGTCCTCCCGCTATAGCGCGCATGTTCTTCATCATTCAGCAAAGAAAGATGTTGAAAGAACGGTGGAAGAGATCTATAGGGTTCCTTTGTGACAATAGCCTTTTCTTAGCTAGCTAGCATCAGAAAATCCGACTTCATGGAAACCGACCCCCCTTATTCTTTTAGATCACTCTCGATCTGCGATCTCATAAGACATAAAAGCGAATCTCTGTATTGCCTTTTCAAAACCATCAATAGGTCTGAAGAATCAAGGCAGGTGAGGAT
>CAZBDB010000247.1:0-2411 GCA_964490655.1 uncultured Candidatus Bathyarchaeia archaeon
GCTTCCGAGAAATCTACATAGGGTATCAAACCTATCTCCGGTCTAAGCTTGTCGAAGGACCCTGCATGATCCCACAGACGCACCTTGTCTAAGGGCTTCTTGTACTGTGTAATGTAGTTGCTGATCTGATCGGGGGGAATAGATGTCAAACCGAACTCGTATGGAACCTCCTGAACCTCATCCAGCTCAGCGAGGTAGCGGTTCACAGAGATGAGTTGAGCGTTGTATGGACCAAGCATCTCCAGCTTTCTCACATCTGCGATGCTGTTGTTGAGTAGCATCACGGAGCCGACGACCAAGGCGATCATAACGAGGGCACCTAGACGGAGGTAAAGGCGACGTTGGAAACCGAGGGTTACCCCAAACCAGCCCTTTTCTCCTCCACCTCCTCTTCTATCCAAGAAAGCAAATATGGCCAAAACGACTGCCGCAGCACCAAGCCCCAAAATTGGGTACCTAGTGTTGTAATCTATGAATGAGGTGAAGAACATACTGAACATAAACCATGAAAGGAAGACTGCGGCTAATACTTGGATAGTCGGCATAAACCTTCTTAGGCTAGGCATCTCCAAACCCCAAATGTGAGCCGCAACAAGAGGCATAATGATGCGAATAATCTGGGTTATCGCAACTAGAAGTATGAGGCGTACCCACAAGACGCGAAGCAATGGCGGAGCCAGAAGAGTTAAGGACGGGAATAAGGGGAGGACGTTAGCTTCGACATAAGCCGCATCCACGGGAGGAGTTGTGAAGGGAAGGCTAAAGATCCTAGGCAACATCTCTACCCCAGATTTCCAGCCCAGTATAACCGCGTCAACCGCCATGCCGAACATCACGTTAGTGAAGAAGACCATGCCAACTAAGACCTTGGTAATCTGCCAAACGAAAAACTTTGAAGGTGATAACTTGAAGCTTTCAAAGTCAAACCATAACGGTGAGAGATTTTCGGCGATTCCTTCTGAGCGTATCAACCTGATTACAAGCCTAATGGACCACCACGCTACAGATCTCCTATTTTTGAAGTCCGCCCTGAACAGTGCTAAGGTTGCAAGGACAAGACCGCCTAACAAACCAAAGTATATAGGCTTGATAAAGAGATCCCCGAACTCAGAAAGGTTAAGCCAGAAAACCACAATTCCACGGCTAAGAAAAACGGCGAAAATAATAGTAACTAACGCGATCAGCAGTAACCAGTACTGGCGGCGCATCTGAAAACTCTTTTCAACGTCACTCATCGTTAAACAATCCCTTGTTCGCTACAATATTATTTGACCTTCCGGTAAGAATAAACAGGCTTGATATTGTGATATTCTCTATTAACTTTTGCTCCCTCATAACTCCAAAAAGCTCTCAAGATATTATCAAGTGATTTAACTTTTTGAGGATAAATTTCCTTAAGTAAGTCTCGTAACTTTTGTGTTTCCTCTTTTTTCAAGATAAATTCTCCATTTGCTTTAGTCTTAGGTTCTGCTTCTTTTCCTTGCATCAATAGACTTGTAAATGTTTGTATGTTAGTCAAGTTGGTTAATTACCCAGTCGGGATCTCTCTTCTGTAGTCTTCAGAAGTGCATAAAGGTACAATGCACCTACTGTTCTTCCAATTTCCGTTAAGATCTGTTGTGGATCTCTTGTGTTATGAGTTGACTCGGATGGTGGATCGGTTGAAACAGAGCTAGCTAGCAATTGCAGAGTACGGTAGATATGACGATGGAGAGTAAGAAAAGACAGGCCTGTTTTGTCTACTTTTTTTGTCCTTTTCTTTAACGCTTGCACAAGCCTTCGCCACACTCTAGTGGATCTGCCGATTTCGATTATCCGTATGATCGATCGATACTATACCTCAAAACGTTTACTGATGCAGGTTGAAGTTCTATTGCGCCGGACGTGATATTCTCATCAATTGGCCTTACATTCTCTGGTTCTTCGAAAGTATTGTGGTCGTGAATGTCATCAGATGTTAGAACACGCCAAGACTCTAATTCCACCTTTGAAACTCCTCTCAAGTCCACAGTGATCTCGACCGGTTCGGATACATGGGTGTTGACTAGGCTTAATGTGATTCCATCATCCGTGCGGGAACACGAACCTGCCAACCTGGGTAATGAAGATTTACCAGCCATGGTTTCGAACGTTATTCTGTCAGTTTTCACTTGGCATGGAACTGAATCAGCTCCTTGATGGGGGGTATACATCTCGTAGACATGATAGGTTGGGGTGAGCAGAATATCTGATCCTTTCGTGAGGATCATAGCTTGAAGTACGTTAATCGTCTGAGCTATATTTGTCATCACAACCTTGTCAGCATTGCGGTTGAAAATGTCGAGGCTGAGAGCAGCAACGAGGGCGTCGCGGATTGTGTTCTGCTGACGAAGGAAGCGGGGATTTGTGCCTTCGATGACGGGGTGCCATGT
>CAZBDB010000248.1:0-2407 GCA_964490655.1 uncultured Candidatus Bathyarchaeia archaeon
GTCATTGCGATACGGGTGTTAGCAGGAGGCGCCCTGAGCGGAACAGACCACAGGCATCCTAATGCAGCTAAGACTGTGTCGCCGATAGCCTCCGGAAGGGAGTATACTGACGATGTAACCAGATCTAAGATGTTCCACCTCGTGGTCGAGCAAGGCTATGCTGGCAGCTTGGTCGAAGCCGCCATCCGATTCGCCATCAGCAACTCAGCTGTCTCTACTGCTTTGGTCGGTTTCTCAAGTCTAGAACAGTTGGATCAGGCTGCTGAATATGTCGGCAAGGGTCCCCTTCCTTCCAAGGCGCTTAGGCAAATTGAAGAAATCTGGACGCGCTATCCAAAGGTGGATTCTCTTCCCAAGCGTTACAGCTAGGATCCATACGATGTTAGGTGCAATCTCTGCGAACTGCCGCTATTTTGCCACGATTTTGAAAGCGACGTCATTTCCGATGTGCGAAGCATGACCCTGGCTTGTACGCAATTCTGGAATGGTGACGGTAAGTTTCCCATCTTGGCACTGATGTATCTTCGCATCTAGGTACTGGCCTCGCCATGTGCGATAGAGACGTACTTCATAGCAGCCATCGCTCAGTCCAGAGATCGTGAAGGATTCATTCGCAACGCCGGTACGCGGATTCACTACCCAGCCGAAGATGATTTCGTCACTCTTCATGGCCGAGGCGTCGCACTCACCCGTAGCCGCGATCTCTGCCGGTCCGAGGTCAAGGTGAGCAAAATCGATGTCCGCAACGAACTTCGCGAAGTGATGCATCTGATTGGTGACGACACTATCGTTGATCCAATTAGAGTAGGCCCACCAGAATGGTGTACAGCACAGACCGTTTGTCAGGCTGACCCACAAGGCGTTGTTGTACATAGCCAGATAGCCCGGCATGCCTGGCTCGTAGTAGGTATGGTCCCAGCCGCACTCGCCGATAATGGCAGGCTTGTGAAAGCCTTTCCAGAGATTCTGGATCTGAGTGGCGTAGTTGCGATAGCTATATCGCAGTGGGCTCTCCTCGTCACGGTCAATCTTGCCGGTCTCTGGCATAGGATGACCCTGCGCTTCATAGATTTCGCGAGCCGCGATATCAAAGATCCTGTAGCCGCCGGGCCACCATTGGTCAATGCCGCCGCTTTGCGTGCCCGTCGTGGGGCGGCCGTATGGATCATGCTCACTGAAGAAAGCGTCCATCCGTCGACACCACTCCTCAGCGACATCCTGATCGCCATCCTGCCAGCCCTCGGTGCCGTTGATTTCATCGACAATAAACCACAGGAATAATGCATGGCTATACCCCCAGCGGGCAATGATATAGCGATAGAGCTTTTCCTGGTACTTCCAAGCCTCTTCGCTGCCGAAGAAGTCAACCGCATCAGCCACAAGGTGGTAGGGGTTGGTTCCGTATCGGGCGTTTCCGCCGCCCCAGACAGCCTGTGAAATATACGAATGAAACCATATGTTCCAGCTTATGTGGATGTCACGCTTTTCACACCATTCAAAGAGCTGGTCGAGTCGGCCGCATCTGTTTTGGTCATAGCGGCCCAAGCCAGTGCCCATAGTCTCAAGAGGCGTGTGAAAGAAGCTGATGAAATTCACGCCTTGGCGTTTCAGCTCATCGAGTCCGTCTTCTGTAATACGTCCCTCATTGAACAGCTCATAGCTATCGTTGTACCACAGACCCACGCCATAGAAGGATGTGCCGTCGTCATACATCAGATGACGCTTATTCGGTGCAATCCTAATGAAGCCATGATGCGGCGAGTCAGCCGCCACGAACGTACCAGCTGGGCTTCGAGCCGTGCCCTCAGGATCCGTCACTTTCACAACATATTTCCACGTCCCTTTCTCCATTGGCGCGAAACGGACCATCCACAGATGAGACCAGCTCGAAGGGTTATAGAAGCCCCAGATCGTCCATCGTTTGCCAGTCGGGGATGTGAACTCAGCCTGTAAGTCAATCTCTTCAGGATCGTAGGGATTCGTATATGCTGCATCCAGATCGATTCGGAGCTCGAACTTCTCAAAGCCCGACTTTCGTCGATTCAGGCCTCACTGAAAGAATTGCTGGTTTCCTATCCGGTAACGTCATAATAACACCGATACGGGATACGGGCAGCGTGCTTTTAAACGTATTATCCTCTTACGTCCCGAAGCCATGCAGCATGCATGAAATGTTATTCACCCTTTCTATTCTGCTACCTGCACCACCATGTACAACTAAGTAGGTTGAGGCGTAAAGGCTGTAAGTGCAGTGACCGCCAGTTCACGAGTTAAATGGTGTACCAACATTATTATCTATCCAACCTCAGAATAATAGCAAGGGCTGGTTATATGAATTCTAGAGAACGTGTGACTCTCGCTTTGAACCATCAAGAACCTGATCGTGTCCCGCTTGATCTTGGAGGAA
>CAZBDB010000249.1:0-2406 GCA_964490655.1 uncultured Candidatus Bathyarchaeia archaeon
AGGGAGTAGAAGCTAGCTAGCAAGCGTGTCTGGAATCCTTGCCAGAATGGGTATTACAATCAGCGCCTCGGCTAAGATGGGGATCAGTAGGACCAGTTCCATCAGTCCGGCTTGCCACATAAATCCGCCCAGTATCGATGCTGGAACAGAGAAGATGTTGAATATACCCGTAAATCCGAACCATCTTCCCCTCTTCTCCGCTGGAACGGTTTCCCAATACATTGTAATGAATGGAACGAAGCTAACCCCTCCTATTCCTCCTATCATCATCAGCCCTGCTGCCCCCAAAATTCCCACTGCGATGAGGGACTCAGGGTTCGGCGCTACGATCAATAGAATAGTACCAAAATATGCGAAGGGACGTAACAGTAAGAACGCTTTCTTCCGCCCGATCTTGTCAGCCAATCTACCCGTCGGAATTTGCAGGAGGGCTGACGTTACTGTGCCGACGGTGCCCATGATTCCGAGTATGTAGGGGTCAGCACCCTTTACACTCACCATCCAAAGAGGGATGAAAGGGAGGGAAATGCTCATTGCAAATCGCCGCAGACTCATTATGATTGTCCATTGTTTGAGCCATTTCTCTCCTTTGAACAGTCCTCTAAAGTCCTCGATGAGACTGGTTTTTGAGACGGATTTGTGTTCGTTGACTACAAGTGGGTTCTTCATGGGTTTCAGCATAGAAGCGACCAAGAAGATGATAAAAGCAATTGAAACCAGCTGAACATAATATAATGGCTTGATACCTTGAGTGTTTATTCCCCCAAACCCAGAGACGATCATCGCTGCTGTCATGGGGGCGAAGGCAGTCGGTATAGCCCAGATCGTACGTGAGAGGCCCATGGCCAAGGCTCTTTCTTCACGTTTGGTGGTTCCAACGAAGATTATGTCGGTGAGAGGCACGATCAGCCTCATGCTGATCTGAGCCAAGATTATTGCTGGTATGAGCATCCACCAGTTGATGGCGTAGCCGTATATCCCCGAAACGATGGCTGAGAGAACTAATCCTATGATTATGACCTTTTTCACGCCGTGTTTGTCAATGAAACGTCCCGTGGGGGCTGAGATCACAGAATTGACTATCCCTCCAATCCCATTCAACGAGCCCAATTCCACCGTGTTTGCTCCTAAGGCTGTGATGTAGAGCTGATTGTATTGGGATGGGAGATTTCTGATCCAGCTGTATAACCCAACAGCCACAAGCATGATCCTGAATCTCTTATCCATGTTCCTAAGGAATTCGAAGATGACTCCGTAGGTGCCAGACTTCATCGAAAGCCCTCTGTCAATAGAGTTCTTACAAAAGGATGTAACTATTTAAGACATCTCTTTCAGCATTGACAGCTATCTCAACTTTGGGTATCCCTTGAAAAACTGCTACGAAAACTGCTAGCTAGAAATGGGTGTACACGTTTTCACATTCAGCTTCCAGAAACCGTCAAGCTAGCTTGCTGCTTTCTTTTCTTAGCCCCGGTAGTAGAACATACGGGTTCTTCATGATTCTTTCAGGAATTCGACTGTGTCCTCGTCGAAGTTGAAATATCTTGCTAGTCCGGGCGCCGTTTCGGGTTTGTTCTCAAGGATTACTCGTATGTATGGAAGCACTTCGTTTACTGCTCGGGATGAGGAGATGTGGCATCTTCTTCTGATCTTCATGCCGATTTCTCTCAGGAGCGCTCTTCTAGCCTTGGTTCTTGATAGGTATCCGATGCGTTTTGGGAATCTGAATGGCGTCCAGCCGTGGGATCTTTGGCTCCATGATGTGGCTACTCCTGCTGTCATCATGTCTATGAAGTACCTGAGGAGTGTCCAGTTTTGGGTCTTTCTTATTCTTCCTCTGTATATGTCTGCTCTTGAGAGTGCGTACATCGCGGCTGCTAATTCGTTTGGTTCCTTTACGTGGTTTGGCAGGTTCTCGTAGATCCATTCGAAAAGCATGTCTAGGTCTACGTCTGCCATGTCGACGGCGTATTTTGCGTCTCTGCTGTCCTTTGCGTAGAAGATTTCGTTTAGGACTCTGAAGATTACTTCTTTGCGGTCTCTGTCGCCGAGCCATGCGACGTCTTCGTATGTTAGGTGCTTTTTTCCATCTGCCAGGGCTTGGAGGTCGTTGACTGCTGATCTGACATCTCTTCCAGCTCTCTCGGTGATAAGGTCTAATGTTTCTTTGTCAGTTTCTATTCCTTCGCTTTTGCAGATTTTTTTGAGGTGGCTTCTGATCTGGGTTCTTGCTGGTTTCTTGAATTCTATTAGTTGGCAGTATCTTCTTAGTGTTGAGAACTTGGGATCATAAGCGTTGTTGGCTATTAGGATGAGGGGTGACATTGTTTCTTTGACGATTTTTGTTGTGACTGAGACTCCTCCTCTGTCCGCTTTGCCTGTTAGTCCGCCGAGTTCATCGAAGAG
>CAZBDB010000250.1:0-2400 GCA_964490655.1 uncultured Candidatus Bathyarchaeia archaeon
CTGCCGCACGGATCAATCCGATTCTGATAGTCTCCCCTTCAATATTATACTCAGACACGTGCGCATCCCTTGGTGGTTCTGCCTTTTCTATCACAGTGGATAGAGTCTCAGCTGCGATGTAATCGCCATGATCAGTGAACACCTCAATAAGTTTCGGCCCAGCCATGTAGTAGGTCTCGATCTCATCGGCTATGTTGAAGCCCGCCTCCTTCCTTTGATTCTGGATACGGCGGACGATGTCCCTAGCGAAACCTTCCTTCCTCAATTGCTCTGTCAGAACCACATTCACACCTACAATCATCTCCTCTTCTTCAGCTACCGAGTATCCCTCTTTCGGCACTGTTGAGACCTCAACTTCATCAGACAATATTTCGACCGCTCTGCCCTCTACCTCAACCTCTATGCTGCGACCATCCAGAAGCCTAGGTGCTACGGCATTGGCATCCAATCTGGCAACAGCGGAGCGAACCCTCGGAAAGAGGCTACCATACTTCTTTCCGAGAACTTCTGGTAATAGACGAACGGCGTAATCTACGATACCCTCTCTCTGGCTTGTCAGATCAAGCTCCTTCACATTTAACTCGTCCTTGATCAGCTCTTGTAGACGCTGAAGTCTCTTGAGCATGCTTTCATCGGCTACGATCTTGACTTCCGAGAGTGGCTGTCGGAGTTTGATCCCAGCTTTTGAACGTGCTGAGCGGCCTAAGCTGCAGACCTTTATCGCGCCGTCCATATCTTCCATTAGCTCTTCGTTGATGAGCGACTCATCTATCGCTGGCCAGTCATTGTGGTGCACGCTCTCGTGCGCTTCTGGGTCAACAGCGCGTACAACGTTCTGATATATCTCTTCGGTTATGAAAGGTGCAAAAGGTGCCAGGATTCTTGTCAGCGTCGTCAAACACTTGTAGAGCGTCGTGTATGCTGCCTTCTTGTCAAGATCAGCTTCGCTCTTCCAGAATCTCCTCCTCGATCGGCGGATATACCATACGGAAAGCTCGTCGACGAAGTTCTCGATGCTCTTCGCCGCATTGAATGGGTCATAATCGTCCATATACCTGGTTACGTCCTTGACCAGTACTTGAAGGTTGGAGAGTATCCATCGGTCGAGGAGCGAATATTCATCCGTCGAGTCCTTCGGCGTCCACTTATCTAGGCTAGCATAGGTTACGAAGAAGTTGTATACATTCCATAACGGGATGAGGAACCTCCTCTTTACCTCGTCAGCCTTCTTGTAACCGAAGAGTAGGTTCGCCTCTGGCCTGTTCGTACAGAACATCCATCTCATCACGTCAGCCCCTATTGTCTCAACGGCCTCATCGAACCAGATCGCGTTCCCCCAAGACTTGTGCATCTCTCTTCCGTCCTCGCCGAGGACATTGCTGTGCCCGAAGCATGCACGGAATGAAGTGCAGCCTTCGAGAATGGTGCTCATTACAAGCATCGAGTAGAACCAGTTCCTGAACTGTCCAGGTAGAGATTCGCAGATGAGATCGGCTGGGAACCATTTTCTCCAGAACTTCCTGTCGTGGCGATAGTTCAAGGTTGAATAGGATACGATTCCAGCGTCCAACCAGGGATTGCCTACGTCCGGTATCCTTGAGACCTCCTCGCCACATTTGGTGCACTTGATCTTGATCATGTCTATCCATGGCTTGTGCGGAGTGTGTCCCTGAAAGTCTTTCCAGCCCTCAACCGCTCTTGATTTGAGCTCTTCTTCGCTGCCGATCACCTCGAAGTTTCCGCATTCTTGGCACTCCCAGATCGGTAAGGCGAGGCCCCAATACCTCTTTTTCGAGATCATCCAGTCCTCCATGTTCTGGAGCCAGTCTAACTCTTGCTGTAGTCCGAATTCAGGTATCCATCGAACCTGCTTAGCAGACTCCATGATCTGGTATCGGAGGTTATGTTCCTTCTCCTCCGTGGTCAACTCCTCAGGCGGCTTGTTCAGCTTCTTGCCCATCGAGATGAACCATTCGTCAACTAGCCTGAAGACGAGTTCGCTATCGCAGCGCCAGCAGACAGGATAGCGGTGGGTATAGTCTTCCACCTTGAATAGCAGCCCCTTCTTGTCGAGGTCTTCGATGATCGGCTTAGCTGAGTCATAGACATGCATGTCCGTAAGCCAATCGAATCCCTCTACGATGACGCCGAACTCGTTAAGTGGAGCTACGGATGGCAATTCATACTCTTCCCCGAGTTCGAAGTCTTCCTTGCCACACCCAGGGGCGATGTGGACGATCCCCGTTCCCTCTTCCTCGCCCACATCCTCCCATAATATGACCTGGTGAGCATCTGGCGCTCCCATCTTCCTTGGGATGGGAAGCTCATCATATGGGCCTTTGTACCTCCAGCCTTCCATCTCCTCTCCCCGCATCTCCTCAAGTATCTCATAGTCTCCGT
>CAZBDB010000251.1:0-2361 GCA_964490655.1 uncultured Candidatus Bathyarchaeia archaeon
TTCTAAAGGCATGCGGGATCGTAGCTAGCAGTGATCTTGAACGTTCGGCCACATCCAGGTAGAATCTGGCGGCTTTGTGCTCAAGTTCGATTGCCATCTTCAAAGCGTCTAGGAGGCTAGTTTTTTCTGTCAGGGCTGTTTGGACTGCGTAGTCGTTCAGATTCATGCCTTTGAAGGAGAAACATGCTTCTAGGGCGTCTGTTATTGTTTCCTGATAGGTTCTGGTCAGAAGCTTCTTGTTTCTCTCACCCTCTTTCGCAAAGAGCAGAAATGTCTCTTTGTAGTTTTCCGTAGATTTGTCAGCAAGCGCCTTGTAGAATCTTGAGGATTCGGTTTCGAGCTTTTCAGCGAAGCTGATGATTGCGGAGGCGGTTACGTCTGATCCTTCCGTCTCAGAACCACCTTTGTATGATAACCTTGCTTTCGGTGAAGAAGCGGACTGCTTCTCGACCTTGCCCGTGAAGGGTCCCGAAGAAGGAGTCTTTCATCCCGCTGAATGGGAAGAACGCCATTGGAGCAGCTATTCCGATGTTTATGCCGATGTTGCCGCATTGGACCCTGTACTGGAACTCTCGTGCCCATTTCCCGCTTGATGTAAAGATCGAAGCTGCATTGCCGTAGGGATTGCTGTGGATCATCTCCACCGCCTCGTCGAAACTTTTCGCCTTCATAATGCTAGCTACAGGCCCGAAGATCTCCTCTCTGCCAATTGTCATGTCTGGTGTAACGTCTGTAAAGACGGTTGGGTTTAGGAAACAGGTGTCCGGCCAGTCTCCGACGATTTTTATGATCCTGCCGTCAAGCCTCAACTTCGCTCCATCCTCTATTCCTTTCTCGATGAATCCCAGAACTCTTTCTTTTCTATCTTTATTCTGAAGAGGCCCAATATGAACTGACTCATCAAGTCCATAGCCAACCCTTATATTTGAAGCAGCGTCAACAAACGCATCCACCACTCTCTTATAGAATGCGTTGTACTGCTGCTGGTTGAGGCCTTCGCCGACAGCGATCAGGTTGGCGCCTGATAGGCACCTTTGGCCTGTATTGCCATAGAAGGATGTCATGCAAGCCGCTATTGTTCTCTCTAAGTCAGCGTCTGGCATAACTATGAGAAAGTTCTTCGCACCGCACTGAGCGATGACTTTTTTGCCTGTTTCGCCGCATCGCTTGTAGATAATATCTCTTCCCACGGCTGTGGAGCCGACGAAGCATATTCCTTCGATGTCAGGATGATCCAACATGCGTGATGCAACGGTTGCTCCGCCGTGAACCACGTTCCATACGCCTGGGGGAAAGCCGGCTTCATCGAGCATCTCACCAAGTTTCATTTGGCTTATGGGAACATGTGGCGAAGGCTTTATCACAATACAGTTTCCAGTAGCTACTGCATAAGGCGCGTACCAAAGCGGAACCATGAATGGGAAGTTGAAGGGTGCTATGATCCCGAAGACTCCTAATGGCTGTCTAATGACGTATTCATCAATGCCTGCCGCAATGTCCTCTAGGTTGTATCCCATCATCAACGAAGGGATTCCAGTTGGAACCTCAACATTTTCGATTCCACGCCTTGTCTCACCTCTGGACTCATCTATTGTCTTTCCATGCTCCATTGTCTGTATTCTGCTCAGCTCCTCGAAGCGTTCCTCCATCAGCTCCTTCAGCCTGAAAAGGCATCTTGCACGAGCAAGAGGAGGAGTTCTCCTCCACTCGGGGAATGCTTCTTTAGCCGCCTCCACTGCTGCATCTACCTCATCTCTCGTCGAGATGGGAACTCTTGCTATTAACTTGCAGGTAGCTGGATTGACAACGTCTACGAGATCCCCATCTGACTCAACCCATTGTCCACCGATGTAGTTCCTAAGGGTCAGAACCTCTTTTATCGGCTCTTCTAATATTGTCATGTTTTCTCTCCTAACAGCGCGCTGATATTGTCAAGATACAGGATTTCTCAATAGTATTGGAAAGAAAAGATAAAAGTCTAATGATGTAAAAAGGTTAGCTCGCAACACATTTGCAGAAGCGATATCAGCCCAAGATCTGGTTTAGCATATCGCTGTAACCAACGGAATTGCCAAGAGAATCACGATGTCATCTGGTCTTTGTTTCTCTCAATTTCTCTCTCACTATGGAGATCAAGTGATCGACAATCAGATCGACGGCTTTTTTCCCGAGTTCGGGTGAGGCTGTCTTTCTGAGATCCCCCTTCCACTCCCATGCGGGAGTTTCGTGGTAATAGTTTTGGGGAGGATCGAGGTATGTGGGAACTTCGATCTTTTCAGCTTTGAATTTCTCCATCTGAATCAGCTCCGGATACATGTGCCAGAACATGGATGTCTCCCATTTTCCAGCGTGGTCAGCTGG